>CAYNLX010000001.1:0-40763 GCA_964398265.1 uncultured Muribaculaceae bacterium
TATGTTAAGCAACTTAACCTAGTGTATCAGCAACCTTGCGCATCTAAGCAGTCATACAACGATAATTATACCATAAATTATATGTTTGTAAAGTGCTAAAATGAAAAAAAATATATACTTTTTACTGTATATATTTTTTTATAGTAATTATTTTATGGCACGATATTCGTTAATGTTCCTGTATTAGTGTGAATTATTCCACTATTCTTATTTGAATTTGAAGTAATCGTACCATTAAAAGTAAAATTACTAATAATTCCTGTTTCATAATTATTTGATATTAAATAATTATCAATATCATCCGTACTTGTAATACCATTTGCTACATTTAAAGTAATATTATTAATAGTACCCATATTTAAAGCTACAAGTAATCCTTCTTCTTCATATAAGCCTTTAGTATTTTTTATTGAATTAAAATTATAAACTAAATCTTCAACTGTACCCTTATTTGCTGATACTATAAGAGGAAGTGAATAAGCTACAATATCATCGGAATGATTAATGGTATTATTTCCAATAATTCCTGTGTTTTCATTAATTCCAACTAAAGAAACGTTACCTTTTATAGTATTATCATGAATATTACCATAATTCATACTTGCAAAAGCAAGCCCGTTAGAATATTTATTGCTAACAAATTTATTTAATTCATCTTTATTTGTTATTTCATTAACATTTATAAACCTTGAAGAATAATATGTTGTATAATATGTACCATTTTGTAAATCTAATAAAAGTCCAGAATCCAAACTATTTTCTAATAATTTAGATGCTTTTCTTGTTATAGTAATATTATTATTATATATTTCTCCATAATTAACTTCGGTTATAGCCCCAATTACTTCACCATCTAAACTTGCTGATAAAGGAGAAATACCCTGTGAAATTTCTGTGTTTATTGTATTAGAATATATTTTTGATTCGCTAGCAAAGTTCCTAGATATTAATGTTGATTTTAGTATTCCCTGTCCAGAAACTACATTATCGTAAATGTTAACAGTAGCAGGATTACTATCATTATCAAATATTCCACTCACCAATCCAGAATAACCATGATTTGACATGACAATAAATTCATAATCATTATTAAAAAGGTCATCACCAAAATCTAAATAATCAAATTCTGATTTAAAGTTTTCTATTTTATTTTCTGAAATATTTATGGAATTATTAGTATTAGTAATTACATCTCCTATTAAAGGATATGCACGGCCTAGTCCATATAAAAATGACTTTTGATTTAATGAAATAGTATTATTATTAACATCTAAATCTTTAGAAATAATATTTCTTCCAAACAATCCAAATAATCTTGCTAGATCTCCAGTTGAAGATTCACCAAATACAGTTGGAAAATTATTTGGATCTGTTATTGTATTAACCCCCATATTATAATCATAAAACATTTGTAAACCCGCATAATAATTAAGTATTCTTTGCTCATAAAAACTTTTTAATTCATCTGCTGATGTGTTGGACATTGTATCGTGAAAAGCGTTTGTTCTATAGTCATAAACATTAGTACAAGCTGATTCATTATAAGTATGATCTTCATATTCATCCCAAGGATAACATTTCCATTTAAATGCTTCATATAATGTGTATAAACAATCCGGAGTTATATAATCAACATTATAACTGATTCCATTATTATTTGCTTCTGTCAATTCATTTGCTAAATATACACCTGCTACTAGTAAAGATGTATTTCCACCATTTATATCTAAAGAAATAGTGTTATTATTCATTTTTATTGGAACAGAATTACTATTATCTAATCCAGATAATCTATAAGCAACTCCAAATATTACATTAGAATTATTCAAATTATTGGAAGCGGATAAGCCTGAACTATCTTGATTAATTTCTTTGTTTTTACAAACTTTTTCAGATAATTGATCATCAACTACATTAATGCTAATAGTATTATTATTAACATTTATTTCGCTAATATTATTTTTCAATTCTTTTGAATATAATACTTCTTTTGTAATACCGTATACTTCGCTTCCACTATTATTAATTATTATTTTGTTATTAATAAATGAAGTGTTGTATCCATTAAAACATATTCCTGCAAAAGGAGTTAATGTAGTTGTATAGTAGTTTTCTACATCAAATACATAAGATTCATTTGAAATAGTAGTTATATCCATTTCATTATTAGTATATAAAACATTTTCTGAATAACCACCTATACCTGCAATAAGACTATGGTATTCTCCATTTGATTTATGATATACATTACTGTTGCTTATTTTAACATTTTCTACTGTAGAATTTTTAATACTTTTAACAATCAATCCTGTTGTTAATGATTCATTATTATTAATTAATCCATAATAATTATAATTACTAATGTTTAAATCATGTATATATGAATGATCTAATGATTCAAATAAAGATTCTGAATTCTCATTGTTATTGGTGTTATTACTGCTATTATTTAAATTCATAATTGTTTTATTATTTCCATCAAGTTCTATTGATAGTGATACACTTTCAACATCATTCACTACTGCTGAATACTTAACAGCATAAGTTCCAATATCTTCGGCTGTTACTGTATCCAATGTACTATTCCATGTTCTAGAACTAAAATTAAACTTTTTGTAAACATGATTAGTATCATCATATTTATAGAAATTTTCTGAAACATAAACATTATCATTATCAGTATCTAATTCATCAGTTGTACTTTCCCATGTTTTATTTGATTCATTATATAAATACACTGTACCATTATCTAGTCTATATATTTTGTTATCTACATAAATAATTGATGTTTCATTATTATTTGTTTTTCCAATATGTATATATCCATATGAGTTACTAATACCATTTCCAAATGTACTATATTTATATTGATCATTTAAATATATATCAATTATCTGATCTTGAATTCTATATGGATAATAATCAACTCTTACATCGGTAACATCTGATTCAGAATATTCAGTAGGATAATCCGTTTGAAAATTTGATACCAAATCTTCAAAAGAGTCACCATCTCCTAAATATTTATATGTATGTTCTCTATAATAATCAATATTATAAAAACTATTATTATATTTATAAAAATATTCATCTATGCCACACATTTCACATAATTCATCCATTTTTCTTTCATATATTTCATATGAACCATCATTTTTTTGTCTTGCTTCCTCATAATCTATTCCCTTTTCAAAAGTAACTGTTTTTTCTATTTGTATTGGTTCATTATTTTCAATATAAAAATTAAATAAAATATAATTTTCATTTTCGCTAGGAGAAACTACAAGTATTTCATCAGGATTACGGAAATTAATTGTTTGTGCATTAACTCCCCACCCTATTGTGTAATTATTAAAACGATTGCTTAATTCTGATTTATATTCTTTTGCAGATATTATATACATCGTGTTTGTATCATACTCATATTTATCAACAGTATTATTATTTGTATATGCTATTATTCCCTTTTCTTTATCAAAAGAATAGTATTGATATTTAGAATTACTTTCGCATATCCCTTCTTCTCCTAAAGAAAAACAATTCTCACCATTATTTTCATAATATTTAACATAAGCAGAATATTTATCTCCATTAGCCTCTGTTTTATATGCTACTCCATTGTTGTCAAAATAATAAATGCCGTTCATTTCTTCATTTATAAGTTCTAAACTATTATTAACGCTATTATAAGTTGCATTCATACCTTCTTCAATAAAATCATTGCTAGTCATCATTATCAATTCATCTAAATAAACTAATACATAATTATTAGAATTGTATGTCACTATTTTAATGGTTTTTTCTTCATCACTTTTACCATCTAATGATATTTCGTTTGAATCAACAGTAATTGATGTGATAATGTTATTTTCATTATAATTTATTGTTATGATAGCACTATCGTATTTTTTCTTGGCTTGAATTACATTATTTATATTATCAATATTAGTGATTTCTAATCCTTCAAAAAGTTTTAATATTTCAGTATTAGAATCATATTTTGCATATAATTCCACTCCTTGTTCAATCATATTATATTCATATTTACTAGTATATTCAATTATATCATTATTACTTGTATCATATTTAATTTCAGTTACAGTACCTTCTTCAGAATTAGTAATTTTAATTTCACCTATTGATTTATCAACTTCAACAGCTTCACTATTTAATAAATACTGATTGTTTTTAAATGTAAAATATTCATTATCATTTTCATCAAATTCAAATACAATTTTTTCTTTTAAGTTTAATATAGTATCAAACTTTGTTACTTCATATGTTTCTGGATTATAATTAAGTTCAAAATCATAATCGTTATTATCAGAACTACTATTATTTTTATAACTTCCAGTTATTATTCCATTATCTTTTTTCTGAGTATCTATATTATCAGCAAATACATATCCACTTCTAATCGTAGCATTTTGGATAACTAAATTCTTTAATAACATATTATTTTTGCTTGCAGTTTTTCCAGAATAGCCCAATATTTTGATTGATTCAACTCCGACTAAATCATTTTGCTTTCCCCAAGTACTTGTGCTACTAAAAGGATTGCTATAGTCGTTTCCATTTCCGATATATTTATATACATCGTTATTATCAATTTTATATTGATTATCTCCGGCGTTAATTACATATGCAGTATAATTATTTCCATAAGATTGATTATCATATTTATAAAAATTAATCTCAGTTTTTTTTGATTCACTATTTAAAAATTTCACTACTGAATAAGGTATATCAACAGAAATTTTTTGTAATATTTTTTTTGTATCAATTGCAGTTATTTTAGAAGAAATTGATCCAGAAGCCTTAATGGTATTATACTTAGTATTGTTATAATCTAGATTATTCATTAATCTATATTTTCCATTTGAAGACATATAATATGAAGTTCCATTTATTATTCTATTAACATTTGACCCGATTGCTTCAAAGTCTTCAATAGAATAAATTGGAATATATACACTACTTATTTTATCATCTATTATTATTTCTTCTTGATTACCAGCTTTATCTATTGCAACAATTCTGATTACATCTTCTTGAGTTTTACTATATGTTTTATATAACACTTTTAAATCTACTGCATCAATAATACCGGTTTCACAATTGACATTAGCAGTTTGATATTCAGAATCAGAATCAATATAACATCTTTCTGGTACACCATTTTTAAATAGAACTACAGCATTTAAATTTTTATCTGATGCTTGATAATTAATATCACTCTCATAAGTGTTTCTTAATTCATTTACTACATATGGCTTTTGTTTATCTATTGTAAATGTTACTTCATCGTTATTTCCATATTTATTTTCTACATATAGGTTGTATGTTCCTTCTTCTGAAAGCGTATCTCCAAATTCAAAAGAATAATATATTCCATCTTTTTTTAATACTGCTATGGTAGGAGTACCATGTACTTCAGGTTCAACATTTACATTGTAATAATTATTATTTATTATTTTTAATATTTTTATAGTTTTATCAATACATTTTGTTTCAACTTTGAAAGTTGTTTCAGCTTTATTACCAGCTTTATCTGTTACATTTATATAATATAAACCTGCTTCAGTTATTGTTGAAGTTATAACAGAATTCTCACCATTTCTAGTAAATACTATCTTATCTATATTAGTCTCATTTATATTTGGAGTAACACTTGTCGTACATGCTTCAGGCATTCCTTCTATCACAGGTGATGTTTTATCTATATTAAATTCTGTTGTTTTTGTTTCACTTATGTTGTCATAATTATCTTTTACTTTTATTTTTAAATTCTTATTGCCTTCTTTTTTATATATAACACTACTATTATTACTCCATGTATTTCCATTATCATATGAGTATTCTTTTATTCCACTTTCATCTATTGCATTTATTGTTACGCTAACATTTCCACTACACCAATTTTCATTCTTAAATCCATTCTCACATGTTGTTGTTACAGTAAGCGTTGGAGATGTTTTATCTTCATCAATTATTGGATTACTAGTTTCTTCTTCTTCATAAATATATTTATAACTAAATGTTACACTTACATTCGTTGCATTATCTTTTACTTTTAATCTATACGTATTTGTTGCAGTTACTTTTGTTATATCTAAAGTACTTTCTTTTATCCATGTTTTTCCATCATCAAATGAATATTCATTTATTCCACTTAAGTTATCTACAGCATTTATTACTAAATATTTTTTATCATCTTTTTTGATAACTTTTACTGATTCTACTTTTGGTATTTCTTTATCTATATTTTTTACTTCATATGTTTTTGTTTTACTTTCATTTCCATTTTCATCTTTTATTTGTACATCAAATGTTTCATTCTTTTTTATTATTTTTTTTGATACTCCATTACAATTTGTATTATAACAATATTCTTTTATATTTTCTTCATTTGGTACAATTTCTATTTCTACATCTTTATTTGTCCATTCATTACTTATTCCTTTAACACTAAAATCTAGTAATGTTGGATTTCTTACTATTTCTACTTTTATACTTTTCTTTTCATACATACTTCCTTTGTATGCTTTATAATATACTGTGAATTTATCTCCTATTTTGTTTGTTGTTACTTCTTCAACTTTTTCTTTGTTTTTATATATTGTAATTTCTATATTTACTGCTTTTTTTGCTTTATCATATGCTTTTGCTGTTGGTAATGAAAAATTAGTATTATGTAATACATAATATGTTTTTTCATCTAATTCTAATGTTAAAGAATCTTTATATGCTTTTGTATATCTACTTACTGTATCTATTGCTTCACTTCCACATGATTTTACAAACAAAAGAAGTAATAATAATATTATTATTACAAAAATAATTCTAGCTAGATTAAACCTAATATTTTTTTCCTTCTTTTTTTCCATACTAAATTCTATCCTTATATTTACCATTATACTATAATTCTTTAATATTAAAAAGTATAAAAATAATTTTTTGATTTATTTAAATAAATTATTAGTATTTTTCATTTCTTTTGGTAAAGATATGTCCATATATTTTAAAATAGTAGGAGCTACGTTTGTAAGATCTCCGTCTTTAACTTCTACTTTAGTATCAGTAATAATGAACGGAACTTTAGAAATAGTATGTGTTGTTACAATTCTATCTTCATCATCTAACATTATATCTGCATTACCATGATCTCCTAAAATAAATGCAGTATAAAAATTATCTTTAGAGGATTCAATTACTTTTTCTAAACATTTATCTAATATTTCTAGTGCTTTAATCGTAGCTTCCATATTACCAGTATGCCCTACCATATCAGGATTTGCATAATTTACTAAAATAAAATCATAATCCTTTTCCATACACTGAATAACTTTTTGCGTAATTTCTAATGCACTCATTTCTGGTTTTAAATCATAAGTAGCTACTTTAGGAGAAGGTATTAAAAATTTATCACATTTATTAAGATTACCTTGATATAATCCATCAAAGAATTTAGTAACATGTGAATATTTCTCTGTTTCCGCTATTCTTGCTTGACTTAATCCTAAGTCAGAAAAGTACTTTCCTAAACTATTATTTATTTCTTCGTTTTCTAACAATGAATGCACATTTACTTTTTTATCTATTGGAAAAAACGAATAACATTGTAAATTATTTATCATTTTTGTAGGAAATTTATTAAACCCTTTATCAGATAAAGATTCCATTAGTTGTATCCCACGATCACTTCTATAGTTTATCCAGAATGCTACATCATTATCTTTAATTATGCCATTTGGATTAATTAATATTGGTGGTAAAAATTCATCCGTTACTTTTTTTTGATAGCATTTTTCTATAGTTTCTTTTAAATTATTAGTAGTTAATCCAATTCCTTTGGTTATTAAATCATACATAGTCTTTGTTCTACTATAGTTTTGATCTCTATCCATAGCATAATATCTTCCACAGATACTTGCTATTTTACCAACACCTATTTCTGTAATGTTTTTTTGAACATCTAATATATATTTCATTGAATCTTTTGAATAAGTATCTCTTCCATCTGTAATAAGATGTAAATAAATGTTTGATACATTATGTTGTTTAAATTTTTTTAGTATAGAAAAGAAATGTCTATATAATGAATGAACTCCTCCATCTGAGCATAGTCCGATTAAATGTACATTACTATTGTTATCTTTAATATTCTTTAACATTTCTAAAAAGTCTTCATCATTATCTATTTCATCTTCTAAAAATTCATCTATTCTCGTAGCCTGATGTTTTATATATCTTCCAGCTCCGATAATCATATGTCCTACTTCACTATTACCAAATTGTCCTTTTGGAAGGCCAACTGATTCTTCACTGGCGGATAATAAAGAATTTGGATATTTACTTAAAAGAGAATTAAAATATGGCATATTAGAATCTTTTATTGCATTGCCATGTGTTTCTTCTCTTATACCAAATCCATCAAGAATAACAGTTAAAATCTTTTTCATGTTTTCACCTACTATAATTCTATAACATAAATAAAAAAATAAAAATTTTTATTGTAATTTATACTCTAATACATAAAGTGTCTAATCTTAATTTATCTGCTAAAGTAACAATAAATTCTGAATTAGTAGGTTTAGCTTTATCATAATCAACACTATGTCCAAAAATATCTTCCATTAGATCATAATCTCCACGATTCCAACTTACTTCAATTGCATGACGAATAGCTCTTTCTACTCTTGAAGCTGTTGTTTCATACTTTCCTGCAATACTAGGATATAATTCCTTTGTAATTCCTCCGATTAAATCAGGATTCTCATACATTAAATATATTCCGTCTCTTATATATTGATATCCTTTAATATGAGATGGAATACCTAATGAATGAAGAAGTTTAGTGATTTGTTGATGCATAGAATTATTATTAGCTTTTTCTGTCGTACAATTAGAATTCATAATAGATAATATTCTATTTTCTAATACACTTATATTATATGGTTTTAAGATATAATAATTAACACCATATTCGCTAACCTCTCTAATTACTTCATCATTGTTATAACTAGATACTACTATTATTTTTTTATTGATATTTTGTTCTTTTAAATTATTTAAAATGTAAAATCCATCCTGTTCTGGCATTATCATATCCATTACAATAACGTCATAGTCTTTTTCATTATGAATAATCTTTTCTAAGCCTTCTAAGCCATTCTTAGCTACTAAGGCAATATCAATTACTGCGTGATTACTGAAATACTTCTTTACTTTTTCTCTTTGGATAGTATTATCATCTATCAAGAGAATACGTATTTTTTCTTTCATGTTTTTCTCCCTCTATACTACACGCAATTCTATTATAAAAAATAAAAAGACAAAATACTAGAAAATACTTTGTCACATATTGTAAACTTTTGTCAAAATTTATAATTAATTGTTTTTTATTTTTCCTATTGCATCTATTCCTGGTAAATGTCCATCTGCAATATATTCTAAAGTTGCTCCCCCTCCGGTTGATAAATAAGTCATTTCATTTGTATAACCTAATGTATTAACAGAAGATACAGCATCTCCTCCGCCTATTATTACGATCTTATTAAATTTTGCTAAAATATTTAGTAGCATTAAAGTTCCATTTCTAAATCTAACATCTTCATATTTACCAATAGTTCCATTTACAAAAACCGTTTCAGATTTTTCTATAACATCTTTAAATCTTTCAATTGTATCTGAACCTACATCAAAAATAATATCATTAGGATCTAAATTCGTTATGCTTTTTTCTTCAACATAATTTTCATCATAATTATTACCTACTACAACATCTGTTGGTAAAATTATTTTATCC
This sequence comes from uncultured Muribaculaceae bacterium, assembly GCA_964398265.1. Classification (GTDB taxonomy): domain Bacteria; phylum Bacillota_I; class Bacilli_A; order RF39; family UBA660; genus CAYNLX01. Next base: position 9,809 of record CAYNLX010000001.1, read on the forward strand.
TTGTTTTCTATCAATATTTTTTTTACCGATTCTAATACACTGTCATTGACTAAAGAAGAACCTATGTCAATTTTTAAGGCTTTTAAAAATGTATTTGCAATGGCACCTCCTAACAAAAGATAATCACATTTTTTTATTAATTTTTCTATTAATAATATTTTATCTTCTATTTTAGATCCACCCATAATAATAGTAAAAGGCCTTTTAATATCGTTAACTACTGGCTGTAAATTTTGAACTTCTTTTTGTACTAAAAATCCTGTACAACTTGGAATTTGATTTGCAATACCCACTACAGAAGCATGTGACCTATGGCAAGAGCCAAAAGCATCATTAACAAATATATCTCCTAAAGATGACCAATACATTGATAATTGAATATCGCACCCACTTTCTAAATTATTAGGAATATCTTCAAACCTAGTATTTTCCATCAATAAAATATCTCTACAATTTAAATTGTTTACCATTTTATTTAATTCTATTCCTGAAGTGTATTTGCTAAAAAGTATTTGTCTATTCAAATGTTTTTCTAAAGATTCCTTAATTATTAATAGGCTATTATTACCCTTATCTTCTTCCGTTTTTACTTTTCCGAAATGTGACATTAAAATAATTTTGCAGTTTTTTGCTAATAAATAATTGATAGTTTCTAAAGATTCCACTATTTTAGTATCATCTATTATTTTTCCATCTTTAACACTTACATTAAAATCACATCTTACTATCACTGTCTTTTCAAAAATATCTTGTTCTTGTAATTTATCCATATAACACCTATTTCTATAAATATTATATATTAATTTTTTTTTTAATTCAATGTATTCCCAAAAAGAAATAGTTTTGATATAATGAAAATGGTGATAATATGGGAAATGATATAAAATTAGATGATAAAGCAAAAAGAAACTATAATGCTTACATCTATATAATTTCATTAAATAATAATTTACAAAAAACAAGATTTCAAAATAATTCCTTGGTAGGACAAAATGATACAATTGATTTATCTGATTTTCCATTAGATGAATGGTTAAAAGAAAATGAAAATAATATTAAAAGTTTATCTAATAATGATTTTGTTGAATCAGTTAAATTAAAAAAAGAATCAGAAAAGAAAAACTTAGATAAAACAAATATTGAACAAGCCTTTGAAGTAATTGAAGAAGTTAACCCTAAGTTGAATAATTTATCTATTGTTAAATTAGACGATGGAAGTGGAGTGTTTAAAGAATATGTTCATTTCTTTGATGATAATGGAAGAGATTATGTTTTATACAGATATGCTCCTAACGATATTATGGAAATATATAATAGCTTAATTGCTAAAGTCGGAGCTAATAATATTGATGCGAAAACTTTATTTCAAGAATTAGAAAGCAAAATGAAAGTAGTAAATTTACAAGATTCTGAAAGTATCAAAAATGATAATAGTTTTAATGAAAACTACCTTAAAAGATTGGGAGTTGTAGAAATCAAGAATCAAAACTCCAAAAAGCTTCCTTTAGGTGGAGAATTATTTGATGCAGAAAATTCTACTGGTTTTATAGTAGACAATAAAGAAGTGAAAGTTACAGAAAATTTTAATGGAACTGTTGAATATAAAACAGCAGAAGAAACAACCGTAATTGATCCAAATTCTGTTAATTTAATTAACGATACAGGATATATTTCTTTAACTGAATTTATTTTACTTGTAACTAATGAAGAAGAACTAGATTCAACAAAAGAAGAAGCTATTGATAATTATTTTAATCACATAGCGGACTTAATATCTAGAGAAGATTCACTTTCTTATAATGAAAAAAATGAATTGGATTCATACTATAGATTTATTGAAAGTTTAGCTATTTCCGAAACAAAAAATAATCGTTCTCAAAAAATATATGATAGACATTGTAAATTAGTAGAAAATAATAATACTAAAGCTAAGGCTTTAGATAATCAAATGGCATTAAGATTAAGATGTCCACAAAATCATAGAACCGGAAAAGTTGGACCTTATATCATTGTTATATTAGTAATATTAATTGGAATAGTTATTTCTTTCTTATTGATAAAATAAAAACCAAAGAAATTTGGTTTTTTTATTTAAATAAACATTTCATAGTTTTTATCATTTGAGAAGTATATCCCATTTCATTATCATACCAAGCAACTACTTTTACTAGTTGTTTTTCATTTGCCTCAATAATAGACGTACAATTACCATCTACTATTGCTCCATGCTTATTACCAATAACATCACTTGATACTATTGGGTCCATTGTAAACATTATTGTGTCATTTTGATTATTATTGAATAGTTCATTAATTTCTTTTACTGTTGTTTTATTCTTTAATTCTAAAGAACAATCAATTACTGATCCATCGCTTACTGGTACTCTAAAAGCATTTCCATCAAGTTTACCTTTTAAATTAGGTATTACTTCACCAATTGCGGAGGCGGCTCCAGTTGAAGCAGGAACTATATTCATCGCACAAGCTCTACCTCTTCTTGCTAATATTCCTTTTTTATGAGAGATATCTAATGTTGCTTGATCGTTTGTATATGCATGAATAGTGGTCATGAATCCTTTTTCTATTACAAAATTATCATTAATAACTTTTAACACAGGGGCTAAACAATTGGTAGTGCAACTTGCTGCTGATATAATTTGTTCACTTCCATCAAGAGAATTCTCATTTACACCATATACTATAGTTTTCATATCTCCTTTTCCTGGAGCTGAAATAAGAACTTTTTTTGCACCAGAGTTTATATGTTTCATTGCATCTTCTTTTTTAATAAATGCTCCTGTACATTCAAGAACTACATCTACATCTAATTGATTCCATGGTAAATCCTCTGGATCCATCTCAGAATAAACTCTAATTTTTTTATCATTATACAAAAGAAAATTATCAAAATAAGATATTTTTTCTAATTCAAAATTTCTATGATTTGTATCATATTTTAATAAGTATGCTAATTGTTCTGAATCAGTTAAGTCGTTTATTGCTACAACTTCAAAATCATCTAAACGAACCAATTCTCTAAATGCAAGCCTTCCTATTCTTCCGAAACCGTTTATTGCTACTTTTATCATTTTCTTCCTCCTTAATTATATATACTACCACCAATAAATTCTCTTAGTACACAATCATTCGGTACTAATTCTGGTGATATTGTAAAAAACACTCTTAAAAATCCTAGCAGTCTTCTTGCTTCTTCATAATATTTCGAACTAATAGGAACTGAATATAGTATGGGCTCAGCATAAACTTTTAATACGCCCAATTCATAAATTAATGCTGTATTTAGTATTGCATCAGCTTGATTTTGGTATGGATAAATATATTTTTCTTCATTACTTCTTACTTTTTGCCATATATCCAATGTATCTATTACATTACTTCCTCTATAAATATTATCTCTTACCATTCTTCTAATAAGTCTCATATCAATAGTGGATAAATGATTATGCCTATCAATATTTAAAGCTGTAAATGGGCTGACATATATTTTAAATTTATTATCACTTGGAATGTCTTTGCTAAGATCATCATTTAAGCAATGCAATCCTTCAAGTATAATAATATTATTATCACCAATTTTTATTGGTTTATTATTATATTCCTTTTTTCCAGTTATAAAATTAAACTTTGGCATTACAACGCTTTCATGATTAAGTAGTTTATTTAAATCAGAATTTAGTAATTCCGTATCTAATGATTCTACTCTTTCATAATTAACTTCGCCTAATTCATCTACAAAACTATTTTCTCTTTCTTTATAATAATTGTCCGTAGACACTATTGTAGTTTTATATCCAAATGTTTCTAGGTACAATGCAATTCTATATGCAGTAGTAGTTTTACCGCTTGAAGATGGTCCTGATATACATACAATTTTTATTTCTTTTTCATTATTTACTATTTGCTTAATTATATCACTTAAATATTCATCAGAAATAATTCTATTCTGAAGTATAAAATCTTTTATTTTATTATTACATACAATTTCATTTATATCAGAAACATATTGAACTTTTATTAATTCTAACCACTCTCTATAAGTTTCAAAAACATTTAATGTTTTTTCAAAATGTGTATAAGGTAATATTGTGTTATTTGAACTTGGAGAAGGATATCTTAAAACAAAACAATTATCTTCTATAAAAGTTAATTCAAATTTATTAATACATCCAGTACTAAAAGGTAATTCAGAATAAAAATAACTATAATAATTTTTTAATTTATGTAATGTTACTATACTATTTGATATTCTGCTTATATTCATAGATTTTTCTTTTTCATTAATAGTATTATAATAATTAATAACTTCTTTTTTATTAAAAGCATATTTTTCAAATAATAAATCTAAATTTATTATTTCTTTCATTTTAGTAGAAAGTTCATTTAATAATTCTTCATTTATTTCTTTATTACATTTAATTTTTGCATACATTCCTTTATCTAATGAGTTTAAAAAATCTACTTCAACATCATTTCCCCATAATTCTTTTGCTGAAACAATTAATATAAGTTTTAACCCAGCTTGATACATTCTATAACCAATAATATCATTAAAATCTATAAACGTAAGTTCTGTATCCTTTGTAATTTTGTTAGTAAGACTAACTACTTCATTATTTACTTTAACTCCAAGAATCGGATTAGCCATGTTATTTTTATAATATTTACTAAGTTCTAAATAAGTAATACCATATGGATATTTAACTAAAGGATTATCATTAATCTTTATACTTATTTCATTACTCATTTTATCCCTCTTATTCTAATAATATCTTATCAAATTTTTTATAATTTGTCATTTTTTTTATGTATATTTTTATATACTTATGTAATTATATTAGTAAAGGGTGATAATATGAATTTAATTCCTACAATTATAGAAAAAACTAATGAGGGAGAAAAAGCTTATGATTTATACTCCAGATTATTAAAAGAAAGAATTATTTTTATTTCTGGAGAAATAAATGATACATTATCTAATATAGTGGTATCAGAATTATTATATCTAGATTCATTAAATAATGATGATATTAATATTTATATTAATTCTCCAGGTGGAAGTATTACGGCAGGGTTTGCTATATATGACACTATGAATTTTATTAAAAGTAATGTATGCACCACAGTAATAGGAATAGCAGCTTCAATGGCAGCTTTCTTATTATCTAGTGGAGAAAAAGGAAAAAGGTTTGCCTTACCAAACAGCGAAATAATGATTCATCAACCTCTAGGAGGAATAAAAGGTCAAGCTATAGAAATAAAAATAGCTGCTGATAGAATCTTAAATCACAAAAAAAAGATAAATAAAATATTATCTTTAAATACTGGTAAAACTATAAATAAAATTAATAAAGATACTGAAAGAGATTATTTTATGTCATCAGTTGAAGCTAAAGATTATGGATTAATTGATAAAGTTCTTTAATCTTTTTTTTCTTTATGTTTTCTTATTAATTCCCTTATTTTTATAAAATGATGATTGATTCCAGATTTACCTATTTTATAATCTGTCTCTAAAGATATTATTTCTGCTAATTCTTGCATTGAACTATCCGGATATTTCTCTCTGTATTCAATTATTATTAACGTTTTTTCATCAAGTAAATCCAAAATGTTATTTGTTTTTAAGTATTCTATATTCTTAAGTTGATCTAAACAAGTCTTTATTATTTTTTCTTGATTAGCTATTTCACAATTATTTAATCTATTAACCATGTTTTTATGATCTCTATAAATTCTTATATCTTCAAAATAGAATAACGAATTAATTGCGCCATATAGTTTTAATATGTCACTTATAACTTCTGCTTCTTTTATATATATCATGTAACCTTTTTCACGTTTTATATACTTGGCATTAATATTAAATTTTTTAAACAATTTAATTATAAAATCTGCTTCTTTTTTTATTTTTACTACGTATTCTAAATGATATCCACTTGTTTTTGGATCAGAAATGTTTCCACAAGCTAAAAACAATCCCTTTAAATATGCAATTTGTTCTTCTTCTGAATCTAACATATAATCTTCTATTAAAGTCTTTTTATTATTTACTATTATATTTAAATCTTCTAATATAAATGGAACTTTTTCACTTATTACTAAAATATATATTTGTTTATTTCTAAATCTTTTTTGTATCCTAATTGTTAAAAATATGTTTACTCCATAAATACCTTTAATATATTTAAATATTCTTCTAGCAATCGAAGCATTTTCAAGAACTAAGGAAATCTCTTTTAAATCAAATTTACCAGTATATCTGATGAAAGCAGATAATTCACTTCTTGCTTCTATAGGACTGGAATAACTTTGAGATATTTCGTCTTTAACTTTTATAGTAAATGTCATATAATCACTTCCTATTTATTTAATATATCATATAAAAAGCAAAGTATAAATACTTTACTTTAACCCCTTGTAGACCATTTCGTAGATGATGAAGGTAATAATCCAAGAGGATTAACACTTTTAGATAAATAAGTACTATATGAAGTATATCCTCCAGCACCACTTCCTAAATAATGACCTTTTGCTATACCGAAATGTAAATGTGCTCCAGTAGTACATCTATCATATTTCTTTGTAGTAGCGCCTCCACCAACTTTTCCGATTTCTGTATACTTCGTTACAATATCTCCTACTTTAACATTAAAAGACAAAAGATGTGTATATTGAGTAGTATATTGTACTCCATTGATTATATGATGAACATATACACTATTTCCACCACAGCTTGCTTGTTTAATTATACCTGCAACCATTCCATTGGCAGCTGCATATACTGAAGTTCCTTCTTTATTTCCTGCTATATCTATAGCATTATGAAATGATTTTACTTTTCCAGTAATAGGATGAATTCTATATCCCCAATCACTTGAAATATAGCCACTATTAACAGGCCTTAGAAAACTAAAATCTGCAAATGCTCCTACACAGTCAGATAATAACTGATCATCACTCTTACAAACAGATTTATAATATTTTATTAATTCGTTTTTCATTCTTATTTGATCAGAGTAATCTGCACCAATTTCATTTAATTCAGAAAGCTGACTTCCTAGTTTTGAAATAGCACTTTCATATTCTTTTTGTTTAATTTCTAGGTCTTTATTTCTTTCTGCTAATTGGATTTGTAATTGTTTATTCTCTTCTATTAAAACATTTAACTCTTCCATAACTTTTTTATTATATTCAGTTAGTTGTTCAACTATAGCAGTTCTCATAATTAAATCAGTAGTAGAAGAAGCACCACTTATATATTCAATATAAGCATTTTCTCCATTAGATAATTGTTCAAATCTCATTAACTCATTTGTTTCTAAATTTTTTTCAGTAATTTTTATTTCACTTTCATCAATTTTATTTTGAGCTTCTTGAACTTTTGTCTCATTTAATTGTTGTTCTTGATATGCATTATAAATTTTCTGATTATTATTATTGATTTCATTCTTTGTTTGAGTTTTAGCTTGATCATTTGCTTTTTTCTCAGTTTCAAGCGAACTTAATTCATCCTCAAGTTCATTTATAGAATTAGCTTCTTTTGCAAAAGAAACAGTAGGATTTAAATACGATGAAACAAGCAATAATACTATAAAAGCAAGAAATATTAATATCTTTTTCATATTTTTAAATGCTTTCTTACTGCTTTATAGCTTCCAAGCATTCCAACTAAAGCACCAATAATCAATAAAATAATTGCTACATAAAATACTATTTTCATAGGTTCAACCATTTGAATTATCCTAGTAAATAGATAACCGTCAAATTTATCATATACAAAAATATATCCATAAACTGAAAGTACCATTGGAATAATTGAACCTAGTATTCCAAGAATTAATCCTTCAAATATAAATGGTAATTTTATTGCTATATTACTAGTTCCTACTAATCTCATTATTTCTATTTCAGTTTTTCTAGAAAAAATAGTCAACTTAATTGTATTAGATATTAAAAATGCTGTTACAACAATTAAAGCTAAAACTATTACAACACTACATTTTTTTACTAAGTCAAAAATATTAACTAATTGATCTACCATTCCCTCACCATATTTAACTGAATCAACATATTGTAATTTTTTTATTTGCTCTGCTGTTTTAGATATATCGTTAATATCCTCTACTTTAATAATAAATTCATTTTGTAAAGGGTTTGTTTCTGGTGTCCACGTTGACATTATGTTATTAAATACATCAGATTCTTTTTGCATACTAACTTTTACATCTTCTTTTGACATGTATTCCAAACTTTTTTCTTCCACGTTATCTATATTTATTATTAATTCTTTTAAAATATTAGCTTCTTCATCAGTACATTCCCTTTTCATAAATGCCACAATAGTTAAATCACTTTCCAAAGATTTAGTGAAATCATTGACATTATATGAAAGTAGTATTGAGATAGCAACTAATATTAAAGTTATGGTAATACATGTTATTGATGCAATACTTAAACTAAAATTTCTAAATACACTTTTTAGTGAATCTCTAAATGTTCTACCTATAATTCTAAACACTTTCATGAGCTTTATAACTTCCCTTCATTATGTCTTTTTCTATTACTCCATTTTCTATTAAAATAACTCTCTTTTTCATACGATTTACTATTTCTTTTGAATGAGTAACCATTACTACAGTTGTTCCCATATCATTATTAATCTCTGTAATAACATCCATTATTTCTTTAGACATAGTACCATCTAAATTTCCAGTAGGTTCATCACATATTAATAGTTTAGGTTCGTCTACAATTGCTCTAGCTATACATACTCTTTGTTGTTCTCCACCAGATAATTGTGAAGGAAAACTTCTTAATTTATCTTTTAATCCTACAACTGAAAGTGCTTTTATAACCTTAGGTCTTATCTCACTTTCTTTAATTCCCATAGTTTCTAAAGCAAAAGCAACATTTTCATATACAGTAAGTTTTGGTAATAATTTAAAATCTTGAAAAACCACCCCAATTTTTCTTCTTAATTTATATACTTTTCTATTTCTTAATTTAGCAACATTAAGACCTCCCACAAAGACTTCACCCCTTGTAGGTTTTTCTTCACGATAGAGCATTTTTATTAAAGAACTTTTTCCACTTCCAGATGAACCAATAACAAAAACAAATTCTCCTTTTTTTATTTCTAAATCTATTCCAGCTAAAGCTGTCACTCCATTTTTATATACCTTATAACAATTTTTAAATTCTATAAAACTACTCATATTATTCTCCTATAATTAATATTATAACACTTAAAACATAATGAATAAATGTAAATTTTTTCCTATTTACATATTTAAAATAGCTTACTTTTTTTATTTATACTATAATAAAAAAAGTAACATATAATTACTTGAGGTGAATTTTGATGAATGGAAATTATTATCCAAATCCAACATTTCCACAAGTAGGAAATGTACAAAACCAAGAAGAAAGTATTAATCCAGTTTTAGATGACAATGAACAAAGTTATATAGAAAATATATTGAGATTAAACAAAGGAAAAAAAGTAAAAGCTTATGTATCATTTCCTGATTCTTCTGAATGGAAAAATAAAATATTTGAGGGAATAATTGAGGAATCAGGAAGAGATCATTTAATAATTAGCAACCCTTCAACCGGAGAATGGTATTTAATACTTATGATTTATCTAAACTATGTAGAATTTAATGATAGAATTAATTATAGTCATTTATATTCAGATAAAACTTTCTAAATTTATTATAATTTGTTATAATAAAGATACTAAGGAAGTGTAATAATGAATTTGCTTATGATTGTACTCGCTTTTGTTGCGTTGTTTGGAATAATATTAATGATTTATATTTATAACTTTAATAAACTACAAAGTTATAATATAAGAATTAAACAAGCAGAAGGAATAATAAATGAATCTTTAAGAAATAAATATGATGTTATTCTAAAAATAATAAATATTATTAAATCTACTGCTAAAATTGAGCAAGATTATTTTAAAAAAATTGAAAAAATTAAATTTAAAAATTTTTCTAGTTTTGATTTAGATAGAAAAACTACTGAAACAGAAATATTAATAGAGGACATAGTAAATGATTACTCAGAAATATGCGAAAAAGAAAGCTTTATCATCAATAAAAAAGAATTAAAAGACATTAATAATAAATTAAATGCTGCTAAAATTTATTATAATAATAATACAACAGAACTAAATAAATTAATTAAAAAAATACCATCAAATTTAGTTGCAAAAATTAACCATATTAAATTGCTTACTTTCTTTGACGGTATAGATTTATATGACGATAATATATCTGATTTTAAATTATAACTCCCAGTTAATTGGAGTAATATTATTTTTTATTAAGAATTGATTGGTTTTTGAAAATGGTCTACTTCCAAAAAAATTTTTACAAGAAAAAGGCGATGGATGAGAAGATTCAATAATCAAATGATTGGAATTAGTAATTAATTCCTTTTTTTTCTTTGCATAATTTCCCCATAAAATAAACACTATTGGGGCATTTTTTTTGTTTAAAATGCTTATAACATAATCAGTGAACTTTTCCCAACCAATATTACTATGGCTTCCAGCTTTTCCTTTTTCTACTGTAAGAATACTGTTTAATAATAAAACTCCTTCGTTTGCCCAATTTTGAAGATTACCTGACTTATTGATTTCAATTCCTAAATCAGTTTTTAATTCTTTAAATATATTAATTAAAGAAGGAGGAATCTGTATTCCATCGCTAACAGAAAATGATAATCCTTGTGCTTGGCCTTCCTCATGATATGGATCTTGACCAATTATAACTGCTTTTACATTTTCTAAAGGCGTTTGAATTAAGGCATTGAAAATTAATTCTTTTGGAGGATACACAATACTATTTTCATATTCTTTTTCTATTAAAGAAAAAAACTTTTTATATCCATTACTGTTCCATATTAATTCTAATTCTTTATCCCAACTATTACCTATCATTTTTCACCTACTTATGATATGACTCATTATTCATTATTTTAAAAGATCTATATATTTGTTCTAATAACAATCCTCTAAATAATCCATGAGGATAAGTTACCTTCCCAAAAGAAATGCATTTATTAGCTTTATTTTTAATAATATCTGCGACTCCATTTGAGCTTCCAATGATAAATACTATTTCACTTTTATATATAAATATTTCATTTATCATGTTAGATAAATGTTCTGAAGTAATTTCTTTTCCATTTAAATCGCATAATATTATTTCTGATTTTTCAGACACTTTATTTAAAATGCTATTAGCTTCTTTTTCCAAAGAAGCTTGTTCTAATAATTCTATTATTTCCAACTTATGATACTTGTTAACTCTTTTTTTATAATCACTTATCATGTTATTTAAGTATTGCTCTTTAATTTTTCCAATACAAATAATTTTTATCATTTTGTTACCTCTACTATTTGTCTTTGCTTAGCACATACAATATTATCAAAATCAATATCATATTCACATAATATTGATCTAATTGTATTTAGAGCTAATTCTTCGCTATTATTCTCTTTGCTTAAATGAGCTAATACAACTTTCTTTGTTTTATTACCAATTAATTTAGCTAAATAAAAACCTGTAGATGAGTTTGATAAATGCCCCTTATCGCTTAGTATTCTTTTTTGTAACCATTTAGGATATTTTCCATTCATTAATAATTCTACATCATGATTACTTTCTAGTATATAATAATCACTATTTTTTATTCTATCTATATATTTAAGATTTAAATAGCCAGTGTCAGTTATATAAACTAATGTTTCTTCATTGTCTTTTATTATATAGCCTTTTGAACTGCTAGTGTCATGACTTGTATTAATAGTGTCAATGTCTAAATCAACGTCAAAAATCTTATCTTCGAATATTAAATAGTTATCATATTCAATATTCATTTCGTCATACATTTCTTTAGTAAGACATATTGTTGGCTTATACTTTTTTATAAAAGTTTCTATTGAAGAAATATGGTCTTTATGGGTATGAGTAATTAAAATATATTCAATTGATGAAGGAGAAATTTTAATTTCTGATAATTTTTCTAAAATATATTTTGTATTCATACCTAAATCAATTAATAATTTATGATTATTAAATTCTATATATGTTGAATTACCTTCTGAACCACTAGCTAATACTACAGCTTTTATCATCTATACAGAATTCTAGGATCTATTGAGTAAGAGCCAGATCTATGTGGATAACCGCCAATCCATACTCCAAAATGTAAATGAACTCCTGTTGCATATCCAGTTGCACCGATTCTTCCAATAACTTGTCCTTGACTTACTATTTGTCCTTCAGAAACATCCATTTTAGATAAATGGGCATATTGAGTATAATATCCATTTTGATGATCAATTGTAACACAATTTCCTGAAGTGCCATCATAGCTTGCACCCACTACTACTCCTCCATTAGCGGCATATATAGGAGCTCCAAGTCTTTGCCCAGCTATATCTATAGCTTCGTGTACTTTCCCCCAACGATATCCATAACCACTTGAAATGTAATAAGGGGTACCAGTTGGCCATATCCAAGAATCATTACTTGAAAACTCTGAGTATCCTATTGTTCTTGAACCTCTTGTAATTACTTTATCAATCGCTGGTTTTATTTCTACATAAGAAGAAATATAACCACCTTGGTTTTCTTCACCATTTACAAATTGAGTCTTTTTAGTAATCCTTGTTATTCCAGGTTCTCCCACTTGAGTAACAGAGTAAAATGATGAAACTTTTGATTCATCAAAAACCACTATAGTTTTAAAAGCAGTTTCTTCATCATAGACCACATGTTTATCATATGTTAGTGTAAGCAGTGGATCAATCATCGTAACATTCACTACTTGTCCTTCTGATATTAATGCGTTTTTTCCTCTTATATCTGGATTTGCAATTAATAATTCTCCTACATTTAGTTTGTTTTTATATGCAACTTCATCTAACGTTTCGCCAGATTTTATAGTATAAGTTAAATTCTGTTCAGAATTTCCAAATAATAAATAATGTGTTAACATTTGACTATCTGTGAAAATCCTATTATCTGATTCTATAAAAGCTTCTTTTATCTTTATTGTTTCATCAAACCAAACAGATTCAATAATTTCCCCAACATCGGTTAATTCTGGCTGAGTATTATTCATAAAATTTCCAAATTCTTTTTCTCCAATTATTGCTTTAACATAATTATTAAGTGATTCCTCCACAATAGTTTCGTCTAAAACAGAAATACTAATAGGTTCTTTTTCATTGTCTTTATAAGTAATATTTACATTGTAGCCTTTTATAGTAAATCCAGAAATATCCTTTATTTTAGAATAAATCACTTCTTCTCTTTGTGTAGTATTATCGTAGGTAATATTTTTTATTACCTTAAGGTTATTTGGAGGATAAACTTTGTCTACCTTATATTTTTCTTTAATAGAATTTTGCTCTTTATCTATTAATTCATAAAGTTTATCCTTAGATTTTATTGATCCTATTTTCACTCCATCCAAATAAACAATATACACTTCAGACGGATTTTTATTAACACTATAATTTACTCCTGAGAAGATTATTAAAAAACTTAACATAATAGTAAATAAAGTGGAAAATATAATATTTCCTTTTTTCATTAAGTCACCCTTATTCTTCTTTTCTAAGTGCGTTTTTAAAATTACTATAATTCATTTCAAATATTAAATCTACGGTTCCGGTTGCTCCATTACGATGTTTAGAAATTATTAATTCTGATTGAGAAATAAAATTAAAATTCTTAGGATCATATCCTTTTTGATAATAATCATCTCTATAAATAAATGAAACAATATCCGCATCTTGTTCAATGGAACCAGATTCTCTTAAATCACTTAATGTAGGTCTTTTATTTTCTCTTAGTTCCACACTTCTTGATAATTGAGCTAGTGCAATAACTGGTATATGTAATTCCATTGCCATCATTTTTAATGCTCTAGATATTTCAGATACTTCTTGTTGTCTATTACCAGCATATCTTGTAGAGCCTTGTATTAATTGTAAATAATCTATAACTACCAAATCTAATCCTTTGTCACTGTTTGCTAAACGTCTACATTTAGCTTTTATTTCTGATACAGTCATTCCTGAAGCATCCTCAATAAATATTTTTGAATCTGCTAATTGGCTCATTGCTTCATTTACTTTTTTCCATTCATTATTTTCTAAATTACCTCTAGCAAGTTTTCTAGAATCTACACTGCCAATTGAAGATATCATCCTTAATGCTAGTTGCTCTGCGCCCATTTCCATACTAAATATTGCCACTGTTGCATCACTATTAAGTGCAGCATTAGTAGCTATATTTAAGCCTAAAGCAGTTTTTCCCATTGCGGGCCTAGCAGCTATAATTATTAAACTATTATCTTGTAATCCTCCAGTAATTTCATCCCATCTATAAAAATTAGTTGCTAATCCAGTTATTTCACTTTTATTCTTAGCAAGTCTTTCTATGTTTTCTTGAGTTGAAGAAATTACCTTACTTATTGGTAAAAATTCACTAGTTTTTCTATTTTTTATTACATTAGAAATCTTTTTATCAGCATCATCAAGTATATCATTTAATGACCCTTCATTTTCATATGCTGAATTAGCAATTTCTGTTGCGGAATTAATTAAGTTCCTTAATGTAGCTTTCTCTCTTACTATATCAATATAATACTCTAAATTAGATGCTACTCCAACAGAATCTACAATTTCTGTAATATATTCTATACCTCCTATTGTAGATAAAGCTTTTTTCTTTTCTAATTCATCTACTATTGTTTTTATATCTAATGGAATGTTTTTTTCACGTAAATCATAAATAGCATCAAAAATAATTTGATGTTGTTTTAAATAAAACATATCAGATGATAAATCTTCGCACACTTTATCTAATGCTAAGCTCGTTAAAAAGGTTGCTCCAAGAACAGCCATTTCTGCTTCAATGCTTTGTGGAATCTTTCTTTCCATATGTTTCACCTCTTTTGAACATTTATTTTTATATTAAATATAACTTTCTTATGAAGTATAATTTCTACTTCGTGAATTCCTAAAGAATCGATTGGATTTTTTAGGTTAATACTTTTTTTATTAATTAGTACTCCTAATTCTTTTATTTTATCCTCAATTTGTTTTGAAGAAATGGTACCAAACATTTTATCTTTATCACCAGTTTTAACTTCAAAAACAATATTCTTACTTATCAATTGCTTCTTAATTATTTCACATTTTTTTATTAATGCTTGTTCATCATTATCTCTTTTAATAAATTGTTTTTCTAAAATATCTTTGCTAGTTTTCGTATAAGCTACTGCCAAATTATTTTTTATCAAAAAATTATTTGCATATCCATCACTAACGTCTATAATGTCATCTTTTTTTCCTTGCTTCTTAACATCTTGAAGTAATATAACTTTCATATATAACCTCCCTAAACCAATAATAAATTAGTTCGTATTTATTATATCAAATTACTTAAAAAAAAGAAACTTTAAGTTCCACAAAAAAACATATGATTTCTCATATGTTATAAATATGTAATTAAACTTATTAGAATTATTATTACAACAAATAATGCAAGCAATATTTTCCAAATATACTTTAACCAAGTTTTATATGAAATATCTAAATAAGATAATCCTGCGATCAACAATAAACTTGTTGGTGCGAAGAATTGAACAAATCCAAAAACTGATTGAAGCATAAATATGATTGAAGATGAATTGTCTGCATATAATGATGCAAAATATTGTGCTGTTAATTGGAATGTATATCTTAATTCAACATTTAATAATGATGAAATAAAGATTCCTATACTACTAACATAAACATTGAAGTTCTTAGTTAATGTTGTAAAAAAATCTACAATAGTTGGCACAATTGGAAACATAACTGAAAAAACACATACTACATAAACAAATAATACTATAAATGTTAATTTTGCATGTTTTTTAGCTCCTTCAACAATTGAATCTAAACAATCGTCAAATGATATTTTTCCAAACAATTTTATTAACAATATAGATATTAGTAATATCGCAGACATGTTGTATAAATCCCATTCTCCAAAAGCAGTTATGCTTCCAAGAATATAATTCACAAATGTTGCATCTTTAATATTTATAGCCATTAACCAATTATGAAAATCGCTAAAAACATTAACTTTAAAGCAATTTACCCAATCAATATATCCAACTATTTGAAATAATGCTACTACTGATAACAATATTACAATTGGCCATACTCTTTTTTTAGAATCTTTAATTTCAAATAAAGAATCTACATCTTCATTTATTTTTGATTTATTACATTTTTTAATATTAATAATATTGAATACATTAATAATTAAATATGCAACTACAAATAGTATAATTCTATATATTAATATATTATCAGTTAAATTAATATTAAATAATGATACTAAATATGTTCCGTCAATACCATAAGATCCAAAAGTTGTGCCAAGTAAACCAACTAATATTGAACCAAATGTCATTAAAAAAGTAGAAATTTTACTTAATTTTAATTTTGATGATATTGTGACTACTAATGGTATAAACACAAATAATTGAAATACGTCAACACTAATTGATGCTAATGCAGCATATAAGAATGATGTAATTAATACAAATGCAATTTCCTTTCCTTTTAAAAATTTAGATAGTCTGTTAACCAAACTTTGGTAACCACTTGTTCTTGATAAAAGTTCATAAAACCCTCCCAAAATTAACAAGAAAGTTACTATTACCGCAAAATAATATGGACTTAATAAGTTGTATAAAAAGAAGTCATTTAATCCGATTCTTGTTACTTCTCCAACAGCCATTTCAGTTCCAGTAAATTTACTTTGTGGTATGAACCAAGTTAGTAAAGCTGTAATAATTATACATATTCCAACAATCTTAAATAGTTCATGCTTTTTGAAAAATTTTTTCATAACTCTCCTCCTTATAAAAATTATATCACAAAAAAAAGATAATAATATCTTTTTTTATTAATCTATTGGTTTCATTAGTGGAAATAATACAACATCTCTAATATTAAAGCTATCTGTTAAAACTTGTACTATTCTATCTACTCCCATTCCCCATCCACTTATAGGAGGCATACCATATTCCATAGCTTCAATATAATCATAATCCATAGGCATTGCTTCTTCATCTCCTGAAAATTTTAATTCTGCTTGAGCAAGCAATCTTCTTTCTTGTTCAATTGGGTCAACTAATTCTGAATATGCATTAATCATTTCTTGTCCATTTATAATTAAATGAAATCTATCAGTTAATCTTGGATTATCATCATTAGCTCTTGCTAAAGGTGATAATTCTATTGGATGCTCTACTAAGAAAATTGGGTCTATTATATTAGGCCTAGCGGTTTTTTTATATAATTGATCTAATATATTACCATATCCCATATTTTCTATAGGAGTTTCGCTATCTAAATCTAATTTTTTCTCTTTTATTATTTTTAAAAGACTTTCTTTGTCTTTATAATTATCTATATCAATTCCTGAATACTCTAAAACCAAATCTCTAAAACTTACAGTTTTCCAATCTTGATCTAAATTTATCATTTTATCTACTATTTTAATTTCTAAAGTACCAAATAAATCTTTGATAATAGTTTTTAACATATTTTCGATTAACCTCATATTATCTTTATAATTAAAATATGCTTGGTAACCTTCAATCATGGTAAAGTCCTGTAGATGTGATGTATCCATTCCTTCATTTCTAAAAACTCTTGCAACTTCAAACACTTTTGTAAATCCACCCACTATAGCTCTTTTTAGATATGTCTCTGGAGCTATTCTTAAATAGCAATCTTGGTCTAAAGCATTATGATGGGTAATAAATGGTCTTGCTAAAGCTCCTGATGGTTTATTAGTTAATATAGGTGTTTCTATTTCTATGTAACCTAAATTTCCTAAATATTCTCGTATAGATTTTATGAAAGCAGATCTAAAAATAAATGTTTTTCTTGAGTCTTCATTTGTTATTAGATCAACATATCTATTTCTATAACACATTTCTTGATCAGATAATCCATGAAACTTTTCTGGCAGTGGTCTTAATGCCTTTCCTAAAAATTCAAAAGTATCTGCTCTAACAGTTTTTTCTCCAGTATGAGTAGTAAATATTTCTCCTCTTACTCCAATAAAATCTCCAAGATCAAAAATGTTTTTAAATTGTTCATATCTTTCTTCACCAACTAAATCAATTTTTATAGATACTTGAATTTTTCCTTCAATATCCTGTATAGTTAAAAAAGATAATTTTCCCATTTTTCTCATTAATACAATTCTACCAGCTACACTAACATCTTTTGTTCCGTCTTCTAAGTTAGCTGCATCTTTTATTTCATAATTTGTTTCATATCTTTCTGGGTAAGGATTAGTAATATTCGATATCTCATTCATTTTTTCTCTTCTAACTAATTCTTGATCTGTAAATTCTCTCATATAATCACTCCATCTTTATTTAGTATACTTATTTTTGATAATAAAATCAATTCAATTCTTTTTTTAATGTAAAAACATCCGCTTCTCTTGTTTCTTCTTGTTTTAAAACTTCCATTATTTCATCAATTAAATTTTGATGATATATTAAGTCTTTATCTGTCTTGTTATAAATATATATAATCTTCTTAGGCACTTTTAAATCTTCTCCGATTTCTTCCATATCTTCTTTAATATCATCGTATGTTTTTATTGTATTTAATCCATATTTTCTATCATTTATAATAATAGTTTTTCTAAATATTTCTCCATATATAAAATCCGAATCATTTCCATCGAACAAAGAATAATCATAATTTATAAAAGTGATATAATGTTTAGTAATTGGATTGTTTAGAGATAGTTTCCTTCTATACTGAGCTACCCTAATTGGAGTTCGTTCTAGCACATAATCATATATTCTACCTTTTTTATTTCCATATTCATCTTCTTTTACGTTATATTGATGATTAAAATATTCAATTAAAGTATGTTTTGTTTTTGCATTAAATTTTATATAAGTTGCAATTCCAGAATTGTTTTCTATTGGTCCAACTAAACATAAACTATATGCCATAGGAGGATTAGTAGTTGAATAAGTAACTTCTCCATCGTCAGATATTTTAATATAATAATCAAATCTTTCTATTTCTGATATTAAACCGCTATTAAATAAAGAAATTCTAGTAACATTAGTAAACTCAGTATCTGCTTCTTTTTCTATTAAAAGAAAATCATAATCGGAACCTATTAAATAGTTTCCTTCTTTAATCTTATATATTATTTTTAATTTACTTAAATTTTTTCTCCCATAATAATAAACCCATAAACCTTTTAACTCTTCTTCATTCATAAAAATTCACCCGGTTTTATATTATATAAAAAAATTTTTAAAATAACAAGATTATATTTGAACTATTACTGTTTTTTCTTTATAATATATGTATATATTAATTTTTTGGAGGATAAATGATAAAATATTCAATTAAAAATTATTGGAAATTTATAATAATTATTATTATTTTAACTATATTTCAAGTTTTAGCAAATCTAGAATTGCCTTCCTATATGGCGGATATTGTAGCAAATGGAATTGCAAAATTAAATCAATCTTATATTTATAGAATCGGTATTAAAATGTTAGCAGTTTCCTTGCTAGGAACTTTATTTGGCATTCTTTGTAATTTTGTTACTAGTATTTATGCAGCTAAATTTTCTAAAGATTTGAGAAATTCAACTTTTAAAAAAGTAATTGAAATGGATCAAGAAAATATTAATAAATTTGATACATCAAGCTTAATAACAAGATGTACAAATGATATTAATCAAGTACAAATGTTTTCAACTATGTTTTTTAAAATGATTTTTTTTACATTCTTTATGGGAACAGGTGGAATATTAAAAGCTGTAGAAAAATCTTCAGGGATGTCATCCTTAGCAATAGCTATTTTAATTGCTGTTTCTTTTGTTGGATTAATACTTTATATTGTATATAAAACCATAATTCCGAAGTTTGAAATCATACAAAAACTTATAGATAAAATAAATAATAAATTTAGAGAAAATTTAAATGGTATTTTGGTAATAAGATCGTTAAATAAACAAAAATATGAAGAAAAAAGTTTTAATAATATTAACTCAAATTTCTCTAATACAAATTATTTTATTAGCAAAGTAATGTCTGCTACTGATCCACTTTTATTATTTATTATTAATACTGTTTCTATTGCAATAATATGTATAGTATCAGTCGAAGCTAGTAGTATAATAGAAATTAGTAATATGATAGCCTTTTTACAATACGCCACTGATATTTTAATGTCGTTCTTTCTTTTAACATTAATATTTTTTATTCTTCCTAGAGCAGTTATTTCTTTTAAAAGAATCAAAGAAGTTTTAGATGAAGAAAATAATATAGTTAATGGAAAATTAAAACCAAAAAAATTAAAAGGTAAAATAGAATTTAAAGACTTATGTTTTAAATATCCTAAATCAGAAAGTTATATATTAAAAAATATAAATTTAATAATAAATCCAGGTGAAACAATTGCATTTGTAGGAAGCACTGGAAGTGGAAAAAGCACTTTAGTAAATATGATTCCAAGATTATATGATGCAACCGAAGGAGAATTGTTAATAGACAATAAAAGCATTAAAAAATATGATATATATTCTCTTAGAAAAAACATATCATTTGTTACGCAAAAAGCAATACTTTTTTCTGGAACTATAAAATCCAACATATTAAATGGTAATGAAAAAGCAACTGATAAGGAAATAATTTTATCCACAAAAAACAGTGAATCATACAGTTTTATTAATAAAAAGGAAGATAAATTTAATTCTAAGATATCTCAATCTGGTACAAATATTTCAGGAGGTCAAAAACAAAGATTAGCTATTTCAAGAGCTTTGGTCAAAAAAAGTAACATAATAATTTTTGATGATTCGTTTTCTGCTTTAGATTTTAAAACGGACTATAAAATTAGAAAGAACTTATTTAAATTTTATTCAAATAAAACTATTTTAATTGTAGCTCAAAGAATTGGAACTATAATAAATGCAGATAAAATAATTGTATTAGATAATGGAAACATTGTGGGTATAGGAACTCATTCAGATTTATTAGAAAATTGTCAAATTTATAAGGAGATTGCACTTTCCCAATTAAATAAGGAGGAATTATATGAATAATAGAAGACTTCTTAAAAATAATGAGAAACCAAAAAATTATAAACAAAATATTAAAAGACTCTTATCTTATATTAAACCATTTAGAATATTAATTATTATAGCTTTTATACTTGCTATAATCAGTGCTATTTCAAATGTAATTATTCCAACATTGCTGGGAAATGCTACAGATGAAATAATAAATTCTATAACAATAAATACTAAAAGTACAAAATTATTAGGAATAATTATTTGTGCTGTAATAGTGATAATAATCTGCGCAATTTGTGGAATAATTGAGGGATTAATAATGAGTAAAATTAGTAAGGAAATTGGTTTTAGATTAAGAAAAGAAATTAATGAAAAGATAAATAAATTACCTCTTTCATATTTTGATTTAACTAATAACGGAGAAATACTTAGCTTTGTTACCAATGATGTTGATACAATAACTTCGAATTTATCTACTAGTTTAACCAGTATAATATCATCTTTTATTTTACTTATTGGATCAGCTATTATGATGTTTATTATAAGTGTTCCAATGACATTAGTGATTCTGATTTCTATACCTATATGTATAATTATAATGATATTATTCATATCAAAAGGGCAAAAACATTTTGATAAATATCAAAAGTATTTAGGATATATAAATAGTCATATTGAAGAATCATATTCAGGTCAAGCAACAATTAAATTGTATAATATGGAAAAAAATAAAATTGATAAAATGCATGAATTAAATGAAACATTATATGAATCGTCATGGAAGAGTCAGTTTTATTCTTCCTCTATACAACCTATATTAAAATTTTTAGGTAATTTTGGATATTTTGTAGGTTGCGCTTTGGGAGGATATTTCATTATTAAAGGCAAAAGCTTAACCATTGGAAAAGTTCAAGCATTTGTCCAGTATGCAAAAACATTTAATAGACCATTATCTGAACTTTCATCTCTTACCGGTGTATTCCAACAAACTATATCTGCAAGTGAAAGAATATTTAATTATTTAGACCAGCCTGAAGAAAAAGATTATATTAATTCTAATGTAGAGTTAATAAATATAAAAGGAAATATAGAATTTAAAAATGTTAATTTCGGATACAATAAAAATAAAACTATAATTAATAATTTTAATTTAAAAATAAAACCTAATCAAAAAATAGCTATTGTTGGTCCTACCGGAGCTGGTAAAACAACCATAGTAAAATTATTGATGAACTATTATGATTTAATAGATGGAAATATTTATTTAGATAGAATTGATATTAACGATTTATCAAAAGAAAAATTGAGAAATAATATTGGTATGGTTTTACAAGATCCATGGATATTCGAAGGTACTATATATGAAAATGTTGCCTATGGAAAAAAAAATTGTAAGAAAGCTGAAGTGGAAGCTGCACTAGAGTTGGCTAATGCAAAGCATTTTATATCAACTTTACCTGAAGGATATAATTTTAAAATTAATGAATCTACAAATAATATTTCTGATGGAGAAAAACAATTAATTACTATTGCAAGAACAATATTAAATAATCCAAAAATATTAATACTAGATGAGGCAACTTCAGCAGTAGATACGAGAACTGAAGTATTAATTCAAAAAGCAATGATTAATCTAATGAAAGATAAAACTTGTTTTATAATTGCACATAGATTATCTACAATTAAAGAATCAGATTTGATTATTGTTATGAATCATGGTGATGTAGTTGAAACAGGTACCCATAACGATTTATTAAAAAAACAAGGCTTTTATTACGATATGTATAATAGTCAATTTGGAATAATAAAATAAACGAAGTTAATCTTCGTTTATTTTATAATTTTTTTTGATATGTATTCTCCATATTTTCCTATAAAAGGCAATGGAGTATTTTTTTCATCATCTGAAGTTTTAATTCCCTTATAAATTAAAAATCCTATAGATACTAACAAAGCTAACGTAAATAATCCTGTAATAAAACTTGCAAAAGGACTTACTATTACTTCCTTATATGCTATACCCCAAACATAACTTGTTTTTTCATACGTTAATAATGATTTTATTAATCTATTTACTAAACTTACAATAAGTGATGAAGATATAATATAAACAGATAATATAATTCCTTGACCAATATGATATTTCAGACTTTTTTGTTTTTTTTCTGGAACAAAGAAACCTATAACCCATAAAAAGCCAACATAACATAATATTTTATATAATTGTAATCTGCTTACATTTATGGATATTTCGCCTTCTACAAAAGACCTACCGCATTCTTTGCAATACTTAACTCCTTTTTTATTTTTAGTTTTACATTCAGGACATTCAATCATGTAAAAGCACCTCTATTCTTTTTTTTATTATAATACATTTTTTTAAATATTTCTACACATATTAATAAAAAAAGGTGAACTATGATAATAGAAAAATTAAAAAAAGAAACAAATTTCAACAAAAGTATTATATATAGGGAGATTAAAATTAATAA
Source organism: uncultured Muribaculaceae bacterium (assembly GCA_964398265.1). Taxonomy (GTDB): domain Bacteria; phylum Bacillota_I; class Bacilli_A; order RF39; family UBA660; genus CAYNLX01. The sequence continues at coordinate 33,486 of CAYNLX010000001.1, forward strand.
TGAGCTTCTGTATATTATATATTTTGACCCATTAATATCAAGTAATTCTGTCTCAGATTTTATAATAAAAAGTATTGTAAATATTAAATATAAAAGAAAAAATACAATTAAACAAATATTTAATAATATTTCTAATTTTAAAGTGGAATTTGTATATGACTATGAAAAATTATGTTTATTATTAAATTCTGGATTCACAATTATTACAGATGAAAAAGAAGAAAACATTATTTCATTAGAAACTAAAAAGAATTTAGCTAGAACTCCTAGTCCATCAGATACGGAAAATTCTTTAAGAGGTTCTAAAGATTCACTAACTGAGGATTACCAAACTAATATTGGCTTAGTAAAAAAAAGAATTAAAACTAATAATTTATGGATTAAAGACTTAGAAATAGGAGATATTACTAAAACTAAAATTGGAATATTATACATTAATAATATAGTTAATAAAGAAATACTAAAGGAATTGTTAACAAGAATAAAATCAATAGATGTTAAGGGAATTGTAGATAGTGGAACTATAAAAAAAGAAATTGACTATAACTCTAATATAGTATTTCCTACAATATACACAACCGAAAGAACTGATATAGTATCTCATGCGCTTTTAAAAGGAAAAATAGTTATAATAGTGGATAATGGTCCTTATGCATTAATTTTACCTAATGACTTAAATGATTTTATTATTTCTGGTGAAGATTATTATACAAAAAATATAAATGTTTCTTTTACAAGAGCACTTAAATACTTAGCTTTTTTTATCTCTATGACTATACCTGCAATATATATAGCTTTAATTACTTATAATCAAGAAATAATTCCAAACGAATTATTAATAAGTTTTGCAACTCAAAGAAGCGGTGTTCCGTTCCCAGCATTTTTTGAAGCTTTTTTAATGATAATCGTTTTTGAAATATTGAAAGAAAGCGATTTAAGAGTTCCTAGTTTTACTGGAAGTTCTCTTTCCATTGTTGGAGCTTTAATCCTAGGCGAAGCTGCAGTTAATGCTGGGATTGTGTCTCCAATTTTAATTATTATTGTTGCACTTACTGCTATTTGTTCTCTTTCTTTTTCTGAACCGGATTTAATGAATGGATTAAGATGGTATAGGATATTATTTATGATTGGAGCTTCTCTTTTAGGAATTGTTGGTGTAGTAATTATATTTATCTTCTTTTCTATAAAAATGATAAGTATTGAATCTTTTGGAGTACCCTATTTAACGCCATATTTTCCGCCCAATTTAAATGGATTAAAAGATAGTATAATAAAAATTTGGAAAAGGAATTAATAATATGAAAATAATAAAAATACTATTAATTATTATTATTTGTAGTTTATTAACTGGTTGTTATAATTATAGAGAGTTAAATGATCTAGCCATTGTATCTGCAGTTGCTGTTGATAAAATTAACGATCAATATAAAGTATCGGTTCAAGTAATTAATATTCAAAAAACTGACTCGGGAGCATCTGATTCAAATATACCAAAATTTACTGTATACTCTAAAACAGGTAATACTATTCAAGAAGCAATAAGAAATATTATTAATGAATCATCAAAAAGAATATATGCTAATCATGTAAGATTAGTTGTTTTTGGAGAAAGTTTAGCAAAAGAAGGAATATATAATATATTGGATATTTTTATAAGAGATACTGAATCTAGAAAACAATTTTATTTAATGATATCTAAAGATATTGATGCTTTATCTATTATATCTACAATAACTCCTAATGAATTATTAAACGCTACAAATATAGTAGATAGCCTAAAATCTAATAAAGTAAATATAGGTAGCTCCATAAATTTAACATATGAGGATATATTAGATTTATATTTGAATGATAGAACTGAAGTAATAATCCCTTCAGTAACTATTAAAAATAAAAACTCTGAGAATGATGAATTAAATAATATAAAACAATCTGAAGTCAATAATTTAATAGAATTATCTTCCATGTCATATTTTAAAGAAGATAAATTAATGGGATACTTGGATGAAAATGAAAGCATTGCTTTATCTTTTATTCTTAATAATATTAAAAAAACAGTTTTAACAATAGAATGTGGAGATAAAAAATATGCATCGTTAGAAATATCTGAAACAAAAGTAAAAAAGAAAAATAATAAGAATATTATTAATATTAATATTACTGGAACAGCTGCAATAAATGAAATTAATTGTAATTTTGATTTAGAAAAAAGCGAAGAATTAAAAAAAATAGACAAATTAGTTAATAATAAAATAGAAAATAACATAAATAATCTTTTTAAAAAAATGAAAGAAGAAAATATTGATATTTTTAAATTTAAAGATTTAATCTATAAAAATAATTATAAGTATTATAAAAATAATAATATACAATTAAATAATATTAAAGTAAATATTAATTCTAATATTAAAATCGATAGTAAAGGATCTACTATAAAGGTGATTAAATATGAAAAAAACTAGTTCAATTAATTTTTATAGTACTTTTATTATATTTTTAGTTTCTTCATTTTTAGGAGTGGGTATATTTACTTTATTACAAATATCATCAACAGACGCAATTATTTCATTACTTATTGTAATATTTTTTGGAGGATTAATATTATTTTTATTTATTAAAGTTTTTAATTATATGCCAGATTTGTCTATAGAAGAAAAAACAATTTATATTTTTGGCAAAAAAATAGGAAAACTATTTAACATAATTTATACTTTTATTATATATACAATATGTTTATCGTTTTGTTATAGTTTATCTCATTTTATATCATCACAATTTTTATCTGATACTCCTCCTATTTTTATAATGATATTATTTGCAGTATTAATTGTATATATAAATATTAAAGGAATAAACACTATATTAAATAGTTCTTTGTTATTTATTTTAATGAATATTTTTTTGTTATCTATAGCTATAATTTGGCTTTCTCCTTCAATGGAAATTGAAAATCTTAAGCCTCTGTTTGTTACAAAAAGTTCTAAAATATTTGAATCAGCTATTAAAGTAATATTACTAAATACCACTCCAATTTTTAGTATTTTGGTTATTCCAAAAAATAAAGTATCAAATTATAAAGCTAAAAACTTAATAAAAAGTTATTGTTTCGCGTCAATAATAACTTTATTAGTATTAATAATTACATTAGGAAATTTAGGTATTTACTTATCTGATATATATCAATATCCTGAATACGCCGTTTTAAGAAGAATAAATGTATTTAATATAATAGAAAAGATAGAAAATATTATTGCATTGCAATGGATATTCGGATTATTTTATGTAGCTTCATTTTCTGTATATTCCATAACAAAAACCATTAAAATAAAAATAAATGTAATTAACATGTTATTACTAGTAACAAGCATTGTGTTTTTTTCTTTCAAAATATATAAAGATAGCACTACTTTTAATACAATAACTACAAACTATATTCCATATATAATAGCTATATTAGTATTATTAATTATTATAATTTCTATAGGAGCTATTTTTAAAAAGAATAAATAATTTATTATAATGTAATAATGTGCTATAATTATTCTCGGAGGTTAATATGAAAACATATAAAGCTAATTTACCTGAAGGTGTTAAAAAATGTTTTTCTACAAAAAGAGGGGTTAAAGTAAGATTAGTAAATAAAAATTGTAAAAAAGCAAAAAGCAAAATAAAATAAGATATTAGTTCATAAATATCTTTTTTTATTTAAAAATATAATATATTTTTTTTAACAATGGTAATAAATAATAAATAACTTTTTTATTTACTAAATCAAAATCTCCCATATATTCAATACATTTTCCCCCAAAATTTTTTTTATATTCAAATATTCCTGCTAAATTTTTATATTTAGTAAGGGGATCGCCACAAACTCCAAACAAATCAATTGAATTACATCCACATTCTTTACAATATTTAATCTTTTCATAATATGTATATGGATTAGTGTACACATCATTATATTCATTACTATTTCCCGCATATAACGCAGTAGCTTTATTTCCATAAATAACGACAATATGCGCACATGCAACAATTCTTTCTTCTTTAATAGCTTCATACTTTATTAACATCTTTTTTATTCTCTCAATTGAAGCAGGACTGTCCTTAGATTTTTCTAAATCAGTATATAAAGCTTCTATAATTTTTTGGGGATAAATATAACATAAAAATATTTTTACATTATTATTTTTAGAAAATGTTTTATAAAAGTTATAATAATAATCATATGAATATTGTTTAAAATTATCTTTTTCTGCCGTCTTAGATATTAACTGATAAAAAGTTTTTATATCTTTAATATTTCCAATTTTAACTTCCAGTCCATATTTGTTCGCAGAAACAATATTCTTTTTATTAGATTTGTTAAAATTATTATATATTTGTTCCATATCATTTTTTAAGTCTATTATAAAAGTAAATCTAGGCTGATTACTTTCATATAATAAATTAAATCCTTTATGCTTATATCCTAAAGACAAAAAACAATTAAAAATATTATAATTATTATGCCCATTAAGAACTTTTTTTGCATTTTCATCTACTTCTTGATAAGAAATATATGGATCTATCCTTAAATAAATGCTTTTTTTCTTTTTAATGTACTTTTTTATAGAATCAGTAAATTTTTTTATTAATTCTAAATCGTTGTAATCAACAATAAATCCCCTCGGAGCATACATATAAGAAAATCCAAAGATTAATTTTTTTTCTAAAATAAGTGTTTCACAAAGTATATTATTATTATCATCTATCAAGCCAACATAATGCGGAATCATTTTTTTGTTTTTTAAACAAGCTTGTCCCCATTCAAAGCTTTGTAAAAAATTACTGTTATCATTTTTTAAAAAGAACTTTGTGTATTTATCTTCTTCTATATCTTCAACAAATCTCATTACTTTTCTCCTATCTTACTTTAATATTATTATACATCATTTTCTTAAGTCTAACAATTCTAAAATACTAGTAATATTATTTTTGATTAAAGCTTATTTTAAATGTAGTATATCCAGAATAAGATGAAGCAGTAATAGTTCCATTAAAATTTTCCACTATATTCTTTGCAATAGCAAGTCCTAGACCATATTTATTACTGTTTCTATTTCTTGATTCATCGCCTCTATAAAATCTTTCAAAAATGTTTTTTTCTTCACCTTTTTTAATAGGTAATCCTTTATTTTTTATTTGTAATATTATTCCTTTATTTATTTTTTCTAAACTAACAATAATTTTTCCATTATTAAATGAATAACTAATGGCATTATCAACAAGTATATGAATTAACTGTTCAAATTGTTCTTTATCGCATAATAAAGTAATATTTTCATTTATATGATACTTTAATTTTATATTTTTTTCAAAAATAATTGCCTCAAAACTTAGAACTGATTTTTCTAATAAACTAGATATATTTTCCATTTTATAGGAATTAGAAATATCTTTTTCCGTTTTAGCAAGATTTAATAAATTAGTTACTAAATTTGTCATTCTTTCAGCTTCATTATTAATATTATTTACCCATTTTGTATCTTTATCTAAATAGAATGCTTCCGTACTAGCTAAAATAATAGATAAAGGAGTTTTTAATTCATGGGAAGCATCTACTATAAAATCTTTTTGCTTTTGAAAACTTTCATTAACAGGTTTTATAATCCACTTTGTTAATAAATGTGAAACATATGCTATAATTATTTCTAAAAAAACTATTAATAGTATAGAAAGAATTAAAATATTAGTTATATCTTTTTTTATATTTATTGTTTCTATAATTGTAAGTGTATTATCATCATTAAAACTATAAGAATAATTATTTAGATATAAATTTCCAATAAATAATCCAGATTTATGGGTACTTATGATATTTTGAAATATTTTTTTTATTTCTGTTTCATCCACTTCATTTTCTGTATGATTGATAATTTTAATATAATTATTATTATCGTCCATTAATATAGTATATACTTTAAAATCTAAAAAAACTTTGTTTTCTTGATTATTGCTTTCTGGCTTTGGGCCATCAAAATTAGGTTCATTATAGTTTTCTTCTTTTTTTATACTAATTGGTACTCTTCTCAATGCGCTAGTAATTGATTTTTTCTGTCTATCATAGTTTTTATAATTATATATTAATACTGTTCCTATTAAAAAAAACGAAAGGATAATTACTATAGTTAAAAAAACCTTTGTTTTTAACTTTTTCACTCTTTTACCTCCAATTTATACCCCATATTTCTTATTGCTTTTATAACCACATTTGATCCAATAATCTTTATTTTCTTTCTTATAAAAGAAATATATGCTTCAAGGTTATTTATTTCACATTCACTATCATATCCCCAAATTTTTAAGAATATTTGTTCTTTAGATAAAATAATATTTGGCTGTTTTAAAAACATTTCTAATATTTGAAATTCTTTTCTCACAATATTAATAGTCTCTTCATTATTAGAACATATTAATTCTAATTTTTTTATATCAAGTTTCAAATCACCAAATACTATCAAATCATTATTATAAATAAGTTCTTGTTTTTTTAATTGTAAATTTACTCTTGCTAGAAGTTCCTCCATATGGAATGGTTTAGTTAAATAATCATCAGCGCCATTATCAAAGCCTTCCATTTTATCATCTAAAGAAGTTCTTGCAGTAAGCATAATTACTTTAACATTAAGTTTTTTATTTCTAATCTCTCTTAATATTTGAAAGCCATTCATAATCGGAAGCATAACATCAAGTATAATTAGATCATAAACTCCGGACAAAGCATTATTAAGTCCTTCTTCTCCGTCCAAATTAATATCAACAATATATTTTTCATTTTCTAACATACTTGATATTGCATCAGCTAGATTATATTCATCTTCTATTATCAATACCTTCATAAAATCACCACTTAACTTTATATTATACATTTAAAAACTTAATTAAAACTTAAAAACTATTTTCTGTTAAAGAAAACATACTATTATTATTTCTTGTTTGATAAATATTCTGCTAGTTTTAAATATGCTTCATTGCTCCAATATTTAAACCTATTTTCATCGTCAAAACATCCTAAAGTTTTTGTTTCACCATCTGGAATAAATATAAAATCCCAACTCCAACCATATTTGCCTTGTTTTTCCTTAGCAATGGTTTCATTTGTAATTGCTACAAAAGTAATTGGATCCTTTCCATATTCACAATATGCTAATGATTCAACAAAATGTGCTTTTCTATTTTTTTCTCCATCCAACAATTTTAATATTCCATCTTCTCCTAAAGTTTCATCAACATAAT
>CAYNLX010000002.1:0-33011 GCA_964398265.1 uncultured Muribaculaceae bacterium
GAAATATTATTATTAATGCAAGAGGTCCCCACATAATAACATACTCAAGTAATAATCCAATAGTATAAAGATTTAATAAATTACTGGCAATTTTAATTATTACTAATATCGCTATTCCTTTAAATATTAAAACCATTTTCATATTATTTCTAATATTTTTTAATATAAAATAAAATATTATCCATACCAAACTAATATCTATAATTCTTGTAAATATTGACCATATTGATGTAAAAGTCATAACTTTTCACTCCTTTTTGATTCTTTTCTATTATAACAAATTATTTTTAATATATCTAGATGCAAATGAAAAAACAAACTAATTATAGTTTGTTTTCTTTATTATCTGGTATTTCATCTATTACAACCGGTTCTTCATACATTTCTTTTTTTATTTCTTTTTCACTTGGCTTTTTTTCTGATACAATTTCATTTATTGGTTTATCTTCGCTTATCTCTATAACGTTATTATTTGTTTCTTTTGTATTTTTTGATATATTCTGTTTACTAGTGACATCAACTATATATCCAATTAATGCAAATACTAATATTACTGAAATTACTATAAACCATATATAATTATCTACAACAAAACTAATTATTCCACCCACTTTTATTCCTCCTATGTATTTTATTAATACATTATATTGATTTTATTTATTTTTATGAAATAGTTATTTTTTGTCCTTTTGGATTAATTAATATATGTGTTGTACCATCATTAACAGAAATTTCTTTTCCATCTGCATCCTTGTAAATTGTTTTACTATCTCTTTTTGATTTTTCCCAAGTTATTTCCATGTATTTACCTTCAGTTATAAAATATCCTGATCCTGAGCCAATATTAAACATATTTTGTCTCCCTGATGTATCCTTAGGAATTTTATCATATTCTACACTATAAACAATAATATTTTTAGCCGCTAATTGATTTCCGCTTGTTGTTTTATGTGCTGAAGAATTAGCACTTCTTAAATAAACATTATTTGTTTCATCATATGTAAACTTTGTATAAACACTATTAGAGAAAACAACTTTTACTTCATTAGCTACATTTTCTGGCATTGAAATAGCTTCTTCGCTATATTTTAATAATTGTGAATCATTAGATGTTGTCCTATATTTTTTTGCCTCAGCAGCTTTTAAAATCTTTTCAGTACTAGTATATGCTGTATGTTCTCCACTATGATAAGTATAATCTCTCCAAAACATATTTGAAGGATTAGCTAATCCGTTTAAATTATTAATCTTTAATGAACTAATATCGCTTTGTGCTTGTGGACTCCATCCATAGTGTACGTATATTGCATCATTTTCCATAACATAATCTAAATAATAATGTCTTGAACTTCTAACTGGTCCAATTTGTTTAACATTAACATCCTTAAATACAGCCATTAATCTTGTTAAACCGCCCTCAACCAAAAATTCATATAATATATGTGCTTTCTCAATACCAGTTTGGGGTCTAGCAGCGCTTACATTATCGATCATTACTGCTATAGGTCTTGCATTACTACTTTCATCAATTATTTTAATATTACTCTTCTTTTCTTCATTTCCGTTTGGAGTTAATTTATCTATTTTTTCTTTAATATCTTCCTTATTAAACCATCCTAATATTATTCCAATTATTAGAACTGCTACTACTAAAAAAATAATTCCTCCTATTAGTTTTATAAAATTTTTCTTTTTTGCTTTCATTTACTCACTCTTCCTTTTATATAAATATAATATAACATTTTAATTTATTTTTAAAGTATAAATTGACATAGATTTCTTAAAATGATAATATATCTTAACAAAGAAGGACTATTATGACTAAAAGTGAATTAGAAATAGAATTAAATAGAATTAATAATATAACAAACTTAGATGAAAAAATTTATGAAATAAGAGAATTATTATCAGTAAGATTTAATTATAAATCGTTAACGTTGCTTATCGAATTATTAATAAATAGAAATAATGAAGGAGATTTATCTGAAGCAAAGAATTTAGCAAAAAATGCTTATTATGGATATAATAAAGATTATTATTTGATGTGTTTATCTAAGATTGCAAGAAAAGAAAACAATAACGAAGAAATGATTTATTATTTAGAATTAGCTATGAATACAAAATGTCGTGCTAATGCTAGTTATTTTTTGGGAAATTATTATCTTGATTTATTCAATAATTATAAAGCTGAATACTACTTTGAAATATGTTATGAAATTATTAACAAGAAAGATAAATGTATATATAATCTTGCAAAATGTAAATACTTTTTAAAAAAATTTGATGAAGCTTTAAAACTTTTTGAGGAATATATAGATATTAACGAAAATCAAAATAAAGATAAAGCATACTTATATATTGCAAGAATATTAATAGTTAAAAAAGACTATGAAAAAGCTGTTTATTATTTAAATTTAATAAAAGATACAAAAATAATGGATTTTGTTAAAGCTGAGCTTGCTAAGGTAGAAGTGGCTAAAGGCAATTATGATTTAGCAAGAGAACAATTTCTAGATATTTCAGAAAAAAATAGTAGTAAAGATTTTGCATCATATCAAATTGCTCGTAGTTATCTATTAGAAAATAAATATGATGAAGCCCTTATTATTTTAGAAAAATTAAGAAATTCTAAGGTTAGAAAATACGCTTTAATGGATCTTGCTAAAATATATAAAATTAAAAAGAATTATGAACTAGAAAAAGATTGTTATCAAGAAATATTAAAAAATGGATATGATAAATATGCACTATTTGAATTAGCAAGAGTTAGCATTGAAGAGAATGATTCTGATTTTGCAAAAAAACTATTAAATCAAATCCTTGATAATGAATATGATGAATTTACACTATTTAGATTAAGTAAAATTTATTATGATGAAGGCAAATATGAACTTGCTAAAGAATCTTTATTAAAAATAAAGAAAAAGAATAAATATGTCTTATTAGAATTAGGTAAAACAGAAATATGTTTAAAAAATATAAATGAAGCAATAAATTATTTTAATTTAATATTAAACGAACAATATGATGAATACGCAATATTGGAACTTGCAAAAACTTATAAACTGATTAACAAAGAAAAAGAGAGCTTAGACTTGTTTAATTCGCTATTATTAACTAACAGCACTTTTTTTGCTCTATATTACCTAGCTAAAATAGATATAGAAAAAAAGGATTACATAAATGCTTTAAAAAAATTGTTATTAATAGATAAAAATGGTGATCTATCTAAACTTGATTTTACACAATTATACTTATATATATCAAAATGCCAATATGAATTAAATAATATAGAATTATCTGATTATTACTACAAAAAGCATTTAGAGTATAATCATTATGATGACTATTCAGAAAACAGAAAAAGTATTATACTATCTTTAATGTAAAATATTTTAATACAAAAGTAAAAACCGTTGACAAAAAGCGGTTTTTGTTGTATTATATAGGGCAATTCACAAAGGGGGAATTAAAATGACAGAGGAAGAAAGAAAAATACGTCAAGAAAAGCTTGACAAATTATTAGCTCTTTACAATGAAGAGGAAGAGGAAAATAACGAGGAAGAAATTATCGCTGTTGAAGAAACAAATGAAGAAGAAAAAGCAAATGCTTTATCTTTAAGAGAAAAATTACTTTCAATTAGCTGCGGAATAGTATCACTATTATTAATAATGACATCATTATCAACTTGTGGTCGAAAAAACAATAATTCACATTCAAGTGAAACTAGTATAGTTGAAACTACTGAAGCTATTAATTATTCATTTGATTTAGAAGAAAATATTAAGAAGAATGCAGAAATAATATTTAATTCTATAGATCAAAGTATAATTACATTTACACTTGAAGACGTTGAAGATACAATTAGATTTTTAAATGGTATTAAAACTAACAAAACCTATTCTGATATAGAATTATTAGATATGATAGATAATGTTTTATATAATGGAATGGACACATACTATGGTTCTTTAGCTAATACTATTGGGGGTGTAACTCCTATTAATGAAAATGTTCATTCAATAAATTGGGAATACTTATTTGAAAATAATAGTTTAGAACAAGTTGTTATCTATAAATTTGATTCTATATTAAATCAAATTGTTGCTAATCAAGGTAATAAAGAAGAATTAAATAAATTAGCAAATGAATTATTAACATTAGAAGTTATGTTATTAGAATCTAAAATAGAAGTAAATGGTAAATATTTAAGTATAGATGATTTTAGCGACGGAGCTAAAGCAACATTATATTCAATAATGGATCAAAACGATAGAATATTAAAAGCTATTGGAGGAAATAATTTCTCTGTAACTTTAGATATTGTAAATGATGTTGAAGGTACACAAACTGAAACATATTCAGCAAAATATATTATTAATAAAATTAATAAAAAAGATTGCGTAGTTTATACTCCAGAAGGAGAAGAAGTTCCTATGGACGATCACGATAATACATTAATTAATTTATTAAAACTTCAAGAATCATTACAAAATAATAATACATTAAAATTAACAAATAATTAAGGGGGGTAAAAATATGAACGAAATATCATTTAATTGGAAAAATATATTTACAAATTTAATATTATTAATAATATTAGTTATAATATTAGCATTTGGTTTTAAAAATAACTTTAGTTTTAATACAAATAGTAACGTATTAATAGACAAAGTATATAACCAAAACATTCAAACAATGAAAGATGCTGCTAAAGATTATTTCACTGTTGAAAAACTACCAAGTAATATTGGAGAAACAAAAAAATTATCATTACAAGAAATGTTAAATAAAAAATTATTATTAAATTTTACTGATAAAAATAATAAAACATGTAATACAGAGTTTAGCAATGTTGAAGTAACAAAAATAACTGAAACTGAATATCAATTAAAAGTAACGCTTGCATGTGGAGAACAAATAGATTACATAGTTGATACTATTGGATGTTATGATACTTGTAAAGATTGCAAAGTTGAAACAAAAACTGAATATCAATACACTAAGACTACTAACGGAACTAAGACTTCTTATAGTTGTCCTGAAGGATACTCATTAAATGGAAAATATTGTTATAAACAATTAGGTTCTTCTATAAACGCAACTGCTGTTTATAGTGATGCTAACACAAAAATAACTGAAGCAAAAAAGAAAGATGATGAGTCTTACAAACTTTATACTGATTCTATAGCAAAAACTGGAGCTACAACATATAAATGTGAAAAAGGAACATTAAATAGTGATAACACTTGTACAATAAAAACAGCTACCACTATTAATGCTACACCTAACTATGCATATAAATGCTCTAATGGTGATTTACAATCAAATAATACTTGCAAAGTTTCTAGTACAACTGCTGCTAACGCTAACTATGCATATAAATGCTCTAATGGTGATTTACAATCAAATAATACTTGTAAAGTTTCTAGCACAACTGCTGCTACTGCTAACTATGCATACAGATGTAATGAAGGGTCTTTAGAGGGAACAAAATGTAAAATATCTAGCACATCTACAGTTAATGCGGAAATATCAAGTTATACTTATGGAAGCTGGTATGCAGTTACTTCTTATAAAAGAACTTCTGCACTTGCAACATATAATAATGGAACAGAAAAATTAGTTGATAACGGAACTACTAGAGAATACTCATGTGGTACTCCTACATATTGTCCAACTAAAGTAACTTATTATCATTATACATTATATAGAAGAAGCGCTACTGCTAACTATAGTTGTTCTAATGGTACTTTATCTGGAAATTCATGTATAATATCTAGCACATCCTACAATAATGCAGAAAAATATATTAGTAATTATTCTTGTTCTAATGGTACTTTATCTGGAAGTAATTGCATAGTAACAACTAACACAGCTGCCACTAAATACATAAAAAATTATTCTTGTTCTAATGGTACTTTATCTGGAAGTAATTGTGTAGTAACAACTTATCCAGCTGCTACTAAATATATTAAAAATTATTCTTGTTCTAATGGTACTTTATCTGGAACAAAATGTAATGTTACTGCTAATAGTAAAGTAACTGCTACAAAAGTAATTGGTGATACAACTTATAGTTGTCCATCTGGTTACAATGAAGAAGGAAATGGAACTAATCTTAAATGTTATGTTACAAGAACTAATAATGGTGATTATTATTGTGATAATGCAAATCAAACTTTAAAAGGAAATAAATGTTACGAAGAAATTAAATCTGAATTGACAGGATACACTTGTAAAGATGGTTATACATTAGAAGGTAATAAATGTGTTAAAACTTGTACAAAAAAAATAGATGCTACTGCATCAACTAAAAGTGTTTCAAATACTTCAACTAAATGGAGTACAGAAAAAACATTAAATGGTTATACTTCTACTGGAAAATATAGAATAGTAGATGAAAAAGGTAAAGTAATTAAAACTGGTACAGTTGAAGAAGCTACTAAAAAAGAAGATACTGTTGTAGAACAAACTTCGAATGATGATACTAAATTAATGACAGTTAATACCAATACTAATACTACTCCTTCTACTATGGAATACATTATGTATGCCATCATAGTAATTGGAGTAATAATAATGGCTTTTGCCTCAATAACAATGGTTAGAATAAAAAGATATAATAATTAATTAAGCACTAGAAAATCTAGTGCTTTTTTATAAAAAAGATGCTAGTTAGCATCAATATATTCTTCAATTGCTTTTATTATATTTTCAGTGTTTGATTTAAATCTTTTCGGTTTAAATCCTTTTGCTGCTTTTATCACATCTTCTAATTTATTAAAATCCTCTAATTTTAAAATATAACCCGATTCATAAAAATTATTTAATATTTGTAATTGATGATTATTAGTATGTTCACCATATTTTTTTAATCTCGCAGCCCCAATAATTTTTTTATTGTATTTTAATCCGGTCATTATAGATCCTACTCCAGCATGAGTTATTATAATATCACATTTTTTTATTAAATCTTCTAAATCACTATTTGATATATAATCAAATATTTTCATTCTGTTAGATTTATATTTTGTAAAACCGGCTTGAACTATTATTTCATCTTTAAGATTTGTTTTTTCTATTGCATCTAATAATCTAGAAAATGGTTTGTCCTGGGTTCCTAATAAAACTAATATCAAAATATCCACCCCTTATATTTTGCTTTTGGATACAATTCAAGCATATTTTTCCATTGAACTAAAAATAAATCTGCAAACTTATAAACAATTCTTCCTGTAATTGATTTTGTACTCATATTAGCCATTGTTTCAATAAATATAATTTTAGTACCAAATAATTTCCCTATACAACACATTGGACCGGAAGTATGTGCACCAGTTGTAATAATAAATGAAGGTCTTACTTTAATATAAATAAATAAACTCTTAAAACAATTAAAAAGTAATTTTAATGGATATGTTATCATGTGATCTTTAGTTCCATACATTAAAAAACTAATACGCTTTTTATATTGCTCTTTTAAAAATAAATTGCTCTTTGTTTTTTCTGTAACAATATAATAATCGTACTTATTAAACATTTTCTTTAGTTGCATCATTTCAGTAAAATGACCGCCTGTACTAGAAATAAACATTACTTTCTTTTTTTTCATTTTTCACCTATTTCAATAGTTTAAGCCACTGGTTTTTAACTTTTTCGGATAAATATTCTTTTACTTTTTTCTTTGACTTATCTGAATACTTTTTTAACTCTTTTTTATTATTTAATAATTCTACTATCTTATTTGTCATTTCCTGTTTATCTCTATTCTTGACTAATATACCTGTATTTTTGAGAAGTTCCTTTGCTCCGGTAGCACTATCAAAAGCAATACAAGGTAATCCATAATTCATAGCCTCAATTAATACTAACCCGAATGATTCAGTAAATGATGTCATCACATATAACGATGATTTTAAATACTTTTTTTCTAATTCAGTTTGACCAATAAATCCTAATAAACTTACATTGTTTTTTAAAGCATATTTATCAATTTGTTCTTCAATTCTGTTTTTTTCAGATCCATCTCCGCATATAGTTAAATGAACATCAGGTATCTCTTTTTTTACTAGATTTATTATTTCTATTAAATCATAAAAACCTTTTTCTGTTGCTAATCTTCCGACTGTTATTATATTATTGTTGTTTAATTCACTAATAATGCATGAAGATTTATCAATAACATTAGGAATATAAATACACTTAGTATTACCTATGCGCTTATTGTAATAATTGTATAATTCTTTTGATATTGCAATATAATAATCAAAACCTTTTAATGATTTAATAACTTTATTATTATATTTATCTGAGTCATTACAAGAGTTATGCTCACTAGCAATTTTAATAATACCTTTTCTTAAATATTTATTTATCAATCTGTTATGCTCTATCCTCGTTGATATTATTATATCGCAATTTACATTTTTTATTGCTTTTTTTATTCTATGCTTTTTTTGGAATAAAATATATATTCTTTTAAAAATTTCCTTTAATAATAATAAATACTTTTTTGAATTCAATAATTGTCTAGCAGAATTATCATAAGGGCCAAAAGAAAACAAATAAAAAATTTTTACTTTGTTATCGATGAAATATGCAGGTGTTTTTTTAGTTTTATAAACTGAAATAATCTCAACGTTATAATCGCTTGATAAAATGTTAGCTAACGAAGAAACATACTTTTCTATTCCTCCATGACCCAAATGAAGGCAAACAATAACAATTTTTTTCATTTTCCATCTCCATATAGTGTTATTTCATCCTCAAGTATTTTCTCTAATTCATTCATAAGTTTTTCTTTTTCAAAATGTTTTTTATAATAATTAAATCCATTTATACCATATTTTTTCCATTTATTAATCATTTTAATCTCTTCCAAAATAAGTTTTGACATACCTTCGGCATCTAATGAATTACAACATACACCGCATTTTGCTTCCTTAATTATATCATTTACTTCTCCACTTGCTGCACCAAAAATCGGCTTTTTTGCAAGCATATAAGATTGAATTTTTGCAGGAAGCGTATTATTTACTATTTCATTATCGTCCATAGTTATAACAAATGCATCTGCTAATTCATAAAATTTTTCCATTTGTTCAACATTATAAAACCCATAAAAAACTACATTACTAAGATTATAGCTTTTTGCCAACTTCATACACTTTTTTTTATTTAATCCATCTCCAATAATATGAAAAATAATGTTTTTCTGTTTTTTTAAATAATTTGCACATTCTATTATGGTTTCTACACTTTGTGCTGGGCCAATATTACCAGCAAATACTAAATCTATCTTATCATTGTTTGTTGTTGATTCAATACAGTAAACATCTTCAGCATATGATGGCCAATAATTTATGCTTTTTTTTATTTTAAGTACTTCATTAAAATATCTTTCAAACGACTTAGAACTTATAGTAATCTTATCTGCTCCATTATAAATATACTTACTATATTTCAATGCTATTTTATAAATTAAACTATTCTTTTTTATCCCACCTGCTGTTAAACTTATTGGCCACTGATCTAAACAATGAATAATGAAAGGAATTTTCTGTCTCTTTTTCACAATTATTCCAGCATGAGCCATGGATATTGGAGATAATTGAAAACAATATACTATATCAAACTCTTGATTAAGAAATAGAGCTTTCATACAAGATGTTATTAGAAAAGAAACATAGTTTAATCCCATTTTTAAAGTACTATTACCTCTGCCAACTATTCCACAGCGAATTATTTTAATTCCGTTATACGTTTCTTTTCTTTTTCTAAAAAACCTATAATCTTTTTGAATAACACCGCTTGGATAATTTGGCAATCCAGTTAAAACAGTTACACTATTTCCTTTTTTTAACAAATCTAAAGCTATATCATTTATTCTAAATTGTTCCGGATAAAAATGTTGACATATTATTAATATTCTCATATAAACCTCATTTATTACTTTTTAATATAGATATTTCCTGAATTAATTTTCTAATCCTTTTCCCTTGCTTTGATACAATAACCGTTAGTGATAACAACATAAAAATTGTCATAGCAAACAAAAATGCAAAAATAAGATTAGAGCCTGTTTTTATTCCAACAATTTTTGTTATAAAAGATAAAAAGCCAGGAATAACGGTGAATAACAATAATAATCCAATTATAAAAAACCATAAAATTGAATACTTAATAGATATTTGATCTTTTTTTAGCATCAATAATACCACTACGGCCAACACTATTAATAATGTAAAACTAATTATAATTAACTTAATTGGCATTATTTTTCCCTCCTTATATATATTATCAATATCGACAATACAACATTAATCATATAATAAATGTTTTTCCATGTTCTTATCGAAGATATTCCACTTTTTCTTTCTTTCATAATAACAGGTACTTCGGTAACAGTTTTTTGTTTCCTAAGTAAAATGGTAGTAGTAACTGGTTCTGGATATTCTACAGGATATTCATTTTTAAAAATTTCTATTACTTTTTTGTTACACGCTCTAAGTCCAGATGTTGTATCATATATTTTAAAACCAGTAGTTAGTTTAATAAAGAAAGAAATTATTCTAATTCCTATACGTCTTGAAAAAGATGATTTAAATCCCTCGTTATTATCTACAAATCTCGACCCTATTACCATATCTGCTTTATTTAATAAAATTGGTTTAATTAAGCTCTCAATCGAATTTATATCATGCTGTCCATCTCCATCAAATTGAATAGCAATATCATAATCGTGATCATAAGCATACTTATATCCAGTTTGAACAGCTCCACCTATTCCTAAATTACTTACCAAACTAATATAGTTATAATTATTTATTTTACATATTTTTTCAGTATTATCTGTTGAACAATCATTAATAATTATATAATCATATTTATTATTCTTTTTTATTTCTTCAATCACCAATTTTATATTATCTTCTTCATTGTATGCAGGTATAATTAAAAGTATTTTTTTCATATTCGTTACTCCTCCAATTCAAAATGAAATTTAGACTTTGTATTTTTAACAATTCTATATATTTGATCTGAATTAAGTTTTGTATTAAACATTGAAGAGTATTTATTTTCAAAATAATCATCAATATTTAGTAAGATTATATAATCATAATCTTTATTTACCAAATTCCAAAAATCTTCCACTTCATAATCACTTGACCATTGATCAGACTCATAACATATATTTCCGATGCTCCATGGAAAATTATTTTTATTAGTCTTAATAGGAGTTAATTCATATCTCATTACCCAAAAATCAAATCCGTCGCTACATCTCGAAACTATAAAAACTGAATCTTCCTTTTTTACAATTTTTTTCACTTTTTCCCCGAGATTTACATATCTTTCCCTAATATTTTTTGAAGATATCCATGATTGTGGAGCTAATAATGATATTGACAAATAAGATATCGGCTGTAAAGAAAAGAATACTACTAAAAATAATACACAAATACATTTTTTCGTATTAATATTTTTTATAATACTTATCACCATCAACAATAATAGTCCTATAATATATGGAGAAAAATACCTATTAAATGAAGCAAGTCTTAATGCTTCGTATTCTGAAAAAATTGAAATATAACATGAAAACACAATTATACTATAACCCAAAAAACCAAGTAAAGATGATATTATACTACATAATATAAACCTTTTTTGATCCTTTTTGCTTTTGCTATATATGTATCCCATTGTAAAAATAAAAATAATTAAAAAAGCTGCAATAGAAATATTAATAAAGGAATCTACCATTCTTCCATTAAATATTTCTCTTATAAAATTACACAACACTTTTAAACGATAATCACCGGTATTAAACATAAAAATCTTTTTATAACTTGAAATCACTAAAGAAAAAGTATTAGACGATATTCCGCTTTTTTCTCCATACAATGATAAAAAGAATATCCAACTATATCTAATAAGTAATGATGGCAATAATATTAAAATATTAACTAAAATTTTTTTTACATACATAGATTTTTTCTCTAGCTTTTCAGAAAACAAAACCATAAATGACATTATCAAGAATACTAATAGCGAAAGCACGAATCCAAAGTCTTTTATTATTATTAGTGCAGATAGAATAGTTGATAAAAACAAATAATCAAAAAAGCTTTTTTTCTTTATACAAAAGCAATAGTATAATGCTACGAAAAAATAAATACCAAGTGTAGCATCAACATACAAGGATGAATAAGCATTCCAAATTACAAGTAATGGTAAGAAAAAAATAATTAAAACTGAAAAAATAGTTTTTATAGAAAAAACTTCTTTAAGCTTATTTACATTAGTTAATAAAATAAATAATGGAGATATAGTAAAAATACTCATCGAAAGAAACAATACTGATTCTTTATATTCTCCAAATAGTTTTAAGCAATAATATTGAAAAATAGAAGTTCCAGACAAATAACTCTTTGCTACAATAGTAGAATCCAGGCCCGTTCCCAAATTATTTAACATAAACATATTCTTTGCGGATAAAGCCCAATGAGAAAATTCATCCCAAACGGTAGCCATTTGAGAAAAAGAGGCCCATGAGAATAATAAAAAAACAACAATAATAATAAACAATGATGGCCTAATTATCAATTGTAATAATTGCCTATTTTTTATTATTTTAACCATCATTATAATGAATGAAATAATATTTATACCTATCAAAAAATGGAAACCAATTAAAAGATTATTAAAAGCTATACCAAATAAATATAAAAATAAAGCTTGAAATACTATTGAAAGAATAAATGTTAATTCTATTTTTTTATTAAACATAATAGAAATAAAACTACTCATATTAATTAATAATAATAATAATAATATATATCCCATCATTTCTATTTCTCCTTAAATTCTTTCTTTTTTTTCTCGCAATATTTCTTCATGACCGTCAAATTATTATAGTCATAATAATATATCAATTCTTGATAAAAAGCTTCTACGCTTCCTTCCAATTCAATTTTTCTTTCATCAGAAATATCATTTATAATACTCATTAATTTATTGTCAGTCATCTTCCTTACATTACTATTTGTTTTAGATACTTGACTATCATGAACTCTTATTGAAGAACCAAAGACTGGAATATTAATAAAATTATAACCTTTTTTCATCATTCTATACCACATATCTTTTTCTTGAGATATTCTATCATTTTCATCAAAAAATCCACATTCATCAAAAACGTTTTTAGGAATCATTACAGATCCTCCATTAATATCTCCATATAGAATACTATATTCTGTCTTATAAAAAGATAATAAATAATTAATTGTTTTCTTATTAATAAAGTTTGTCTCGTTAATTAAAACATTATTATTAGAATTGATAATATCATATAGCATAAAGCCAATACTCTTTTTCCCAAAATTTTTAGATAAAAATTTTACTTGTTCTTCTAAAAAATTGCTTTTATAAAGATCGTCATGACTCAACCAAACAAAATACTCACCATTCATCATTCGAATACCATAATTAATCGCTGATGATACACCACCATTTTCTTTTTCATAATAACTAATAAGATTAGGGAACTTTTTTTGATATGATTTTGCAATTTTTTTAGTTTGTCCATTGTCGTTACTACCATCGTTTACTATTATTATTTCAAAATTTCTATAGCTTTGAGATAAGGCACTTTCAATAGCAAACTTTATATAATTAGTAGCATTGTATGCGGGTATAACAATAGATATTTTTGGATTAACTTTATTATTTTCCTTCACATTGTCATATATCGCCTTATTCTCCAAAAAAACTTGTTTATTAATTCTACAAAATTCATATGAAACCTGTTTTTTGTTATTTAACAATATTTCTTTAAATACTAATTCGAATTTATTATCATGGACATCTATTGCCTTATATATATCATTAAATTGACTTGATAATTTTTTTTCTATTATATCTGTTGATATTTCATCATAACTTGGGTAACCAATAATTTTTAAAAAACACTTTCTAACAAATTGTTTCAATTTTTTAAAACTTCTCATTTATTTTTTTCACTACCTTTTTAATAATTCTTTTTATTGTAAAAATTGCACCATATCTCTTATATGATTCTTTTGTAACTAAATATAATCTTTTAATGCGTGGGATTCTTCGATTATTTTCATCCAAAGAATAAGATTGATCCGTAATTTTTAATATAGTTTTATGCTTGTTTTCTCTTACCATTCGAATATATTCCTCTAATAAGTAAGATATTTCCATATCATATGAACTATATTCTTTATCATTCATAATATATTTAATTATCGTTTTATATCCTAAGATTTGTTTATCAATATCATATGCGGAACTACTATCTAATACATTTACGACCGAAAGCGGCTCATCAATTCCAAATAATTCTTCATTTCTAACTAGTTCAAGCCAAAAGCAAGTATCTTCTCCTATAATTAATTCTGGATTAAAACGAAAATGATTTTTTTCTAAATAATCCCTTAAAATCATAACAGTAGGAGTTGCAATACCACAACTATATAGCATTTGAGGAATTACTATTCCCGTTTGTCTTCCACTTGGAATATATCTTGTTTCATTAAAGCCAACCCTTTTATATGATGTATGACTAATTTTTGCACATTGTAATTCCATATCATATAATTGATCATATAATTTATTAACTACAAAATAATCATCAGAATCCAAAAAAGCAATATATTTTCCTTTTGCCATATCCATGCCGACATTTCTAGCATTGGCTGCTCCGCCATTTTTATTTAAATTAATTAACTTTATTCTAGAATTTTTATTTATTACTTTTTCCAATTTTTTCAAAGAATCCGTTGAGCAATCATTAATTAATAACAACTCCCAATTATTATGAGTTTGATTAATAACAGATTCAATAGCATTAATGGTTACATCGATTCGATTAAAAAATGGAATAACAACACTTACTTTTATTTTGTCCAAGCCTTTTTTAGTTTTTTCTACCAATTTTGAACATTCATTAACACAATATTTTTCTGCTTCATCATATGGTGTGTCGGACAAAAAGATTGCCATTCTTGAGTAGAAATTAAATTCGCTTCCTTCAAGTCTTATTCTTGCTTCTTTCGAAGTTTCTTTTATTAAGTTTGTCCATAAAACATTTCCTTCTGATTTAACTTTTTCATTTACCACAGTAACTTGACCTGAATGTGTTCTTGATTGAGCTACTATTTTAGGCATATGAAAAAAATCAAAATAATTTTTCATTTCGTTCCATTTAACATAATCTTGAACACATCTTAAATTTTCATCAAATAATCCACATTTTTCAAAAGCTTTTTTTGGAATAAGCAAAGTTATACCATTAATTGTTCCTCTTAATAATGCGTATTCCGGCTTTTTCAACAGCATCTCATGATCCTTAATACATTCTGATATTATTTTTCCTTTACAATCAATTAATTCATAATCTGAATAAACTATCGCATCTGGATTTTTTATTTCTTTAAGATAATTAATTTGATCTTCTATTTTATTAGGCAAATAAATGTCATCATGACTAAGCCAAGAAAAATAACTTCCCTTCATTTGTTTAATTGCTAAATTTAGTGCAGTAGATACTCCACCATTTTCTTTTTCAAAATACTTTACTGTTTTTGGATAATTCTTAACATATGATTGAGCTATTTTAGAGGTTTTTCCGTTATCATTACTTCCATCATTTACTATTATTATTTCTATATTCTTATATGTTTGTTCAAGCGCACTTTCAACAGCTTCTTTTAAATAATTTGAACCATTATACACAGGTATTATTATTGAAACCAAATATTGATTTTTATTATTCATTAGATACTTCCTCCCGATAATACTATTATAACTTAATTGTCAATAAAAAAAAAGAGAAAACACTATTTTCTCCATGTCCTATGATTCACTATATTATAATAGCTTTGTATAATTTTAACCACTTTTTCACTTACATTTGATGATTTATAATCATTAACAGGATTCTCTTTATTTGGATCATATGAATTAACCGCTAATTCTATTGAAGATTCAATATCTCTACAATTAGTTCCACCTAATACTACTGTTCCTGAATCTAATGCTTCGGGTCTTTCTGTACTGTTTCTTAAAGACACTGCTGGAAAATTTAATATAGCACATTCTTCTGCAATAGTACCGCTATCAGATAATACGCAAAAAGCATTTTTTTGTAAACAGTTATAATCAAAAAAATCTAAAGGTTCTAAATTTACTATTAAATCATTCAATTTAATATTATTTTCTTTTAATCTTTTTGCTGTTCTAGGATGAGTAGAAAAAATTATTGGCATTTTATATTTTTCTGCAACACTATTTAATGATTCCATTAACTCCTTTAAAACTTCTTTGTTATCTACATTTTCTTCACGATGAGAGCTTACAACAAAGTATTTATTTTTTTCTATATTAAGCTTTGAAAGAATACTTGAAGCATCAATACTATCTATGTTTTTATTAATAACTTCATTCATAGGAGATCCGGTTACATATAAGAAATCATTTGTTACGCCTTCGTTTATCAAATATTGTCTTGCATTTTCAGAATAAGCTAAATTAATATCGCTAATGTGATCTACAACTCGCCTATTAATTTCCTCAGGAACATTGAAATCAAAACATCTATTTCCAGCTTCCATATGAAAGATAGGAGTTTTTAGTCTTTTTGCTGAATATGCAGATAAACAACTATTTGTATCGCCTAATACTAATAGACCATCTGGATTTTCCTTTTGAATAACTTCATATGTTTTTGCTATTATATTACCAACAGTCTCGCCTAAATCTTTCCCTGGAACATTTAGATAGTATTTTGGTTCTTTTAATTTAAAATTTTCAAAAAACACATCATTTAAAGTATGATCATAATTTTGCCCAGTATGAACTAAAACTAGCTCAAAATATTTATCAATAGCTTTAATTACTTCTGATAACCTAATAATTTCTGGACGCGTTCCAACTACTACCATTATTTTTAACTTCTTCATTTTTTTATTAACCTCCTAGTATCCTTAACCTCTTTATAATATGTATCAGGCCTTTTTTCATCATATAATTCGTTACACCAAATAACTAATATCATTTCATCGTCGCCGATATTTTCTATCTTATGAGTATATCCAACAGGAATAGTTACAACTTCAATTTTTTTGTCACTTACTTCAAAATTATAACTGTCATCGTTAACGACACTTGAAAAAGAAATTTTTGCTTTTCCTTTTACCACTATAAAACGCTCAATTTTTGTATGATGATAATGATTTCCTCTAACTACACCAGGATTAGACACTGAAACAGAAATTTGACCAGAATCTAATGATCTAATTAATTCTGTAAAGCTGCCTCTTTGATCAATGTTCATTTTTGTACAAAGATTAGTTCTTTCTACTGGAACATAGCTAATATAGGTAGAATATAATTTTTTTGTAAATTCATCACCTGTATTTGGAATAAAAATTGTATCGGTACATTTCTTAAAAAACAATATTTTTTCTGCCAAGTTACCTAAACTAATTTTGTAGCAAGGATTTATAAAGCACCTGTCACCTATGATTTTTGAAGGCTTGTTTCCTTCTAACAATTTTAAAAATTCATATATAATATCATCTATATATATTAATTCTAATTCCTTATCTCTATCACTTATAGTTATTTCTTCTCCATTTGCTATATTATTACAAAAAGTTGCAACAACAGAATTGTAATTTGGCTTACACCACTTTCCGAAAACATTATGGAACCTATATACATAAGAAGATGGTAAATTATCCAATATATAATCTTCTGCCATTTTCTTGCTTTTTCCGTAATCATTATCTAATTCTGCTTGAATGCTTGATGCAAATACGAAAGGAATATCTTTACCACTTTTTTTAACTAAATCAACTAATCTTTTTGTAAGATCAGTATTTGTTTCATAAAATTCTTTTGGATCAATTGGTCTATTTGACCCTGCTAAATGAAATATAAAGTCAATCTCTCCAATGCTTTCAACTATATCGTTAAAATCATCGTCTACATCAAACGTTATTATCTCTAAATTTGCTACTTCACTTAAAAAGCTTAATAAGTTCTTCCCAATAAAGCCTTTATTTCCAGTTACTAAAACTTTCATTTTTTATCCTCATTAAATAAGTCTAATCTTTTCAATAACTTTTTCATGCCTTCGATGTCCAATCTTTTAGTGTTATGAGAATTATACTCTTCAATCTTGTCTAAATCTTTATCTCCAGTATTTTCATATTTAGCATAATTTAAATTTCTATTATCAGCAGGAACTCGATAATAATCTCCTAAATCTTCTGCTCCAATCATTTCTTCTTTAGTTACTAAAACTTCATATAATTTTTCTCCATGTCTTGATCCAATATGCTTAATAGGAGCATCAGAATGTTTCAATTCTTTTACTGCTTGTGCTAATGTATCTATAGTAGCCGCCGGAGCTTTTTGAACAAACAAATCTCCTTGTTTTCCATTCTTAAATGCATATATTACTAGGTCTACTGCATCATCTAATGTCATCATAAATCTTGTCATTTCTGGATTAGTTATTGTTAATGGTTTCCCTTGCTCTATTTGTTCACAAAATAAAGGTATAACAGATCCACGACTAGCCATGACATTGCCATATCTTGTTCTACATATAATAGTGCTTCCTTCTTGTAAATCTCTTCCTTTTGCAACCGCTACTTTTTCCATTAAAGCCTTACTCATTCCCATTGCATTTATTGGGTACGCAGCTTTATCAGTACTTAAAACTATTAACTTTTTTACGTTTTTATTAATTGCAGCTTCAAGAACATTATTGGTTCCTAAAATATTGGTTTGTACAGCTTGTACTGGAAAAAATTCACATGAAGGCACTTGTTTAAGTGCTGCAGCATGAAACACGAAATCTACTCCATCCATTGCATCTTCTATACTTCTATAATCCCTAACATCCCCAATATAAAATTTAACTTTTTCGTTATTAAGTGAGATACGCATATCTTCTTGCTTCTTTTCGTCCCTAGAAAAAATCCTTATTTCCTTTAAACTAGAGTCAAGAAACTTTTTTAATACTGCATTTCCAAACGATCCTGTTCCACCAGTAATTAATAATACCTTTCCATTAAAAATATCTTCAATTTTCTTTTCTTCCATCTTTTCATATCCTCCTATTAAAATTGATTTTTGCAATATTCATCACATACTTCTTGTGTATTGCCAACCATTTTTATTCTTCCTTTATCTAACCATATTACTCTTTCACAGAGTGCCCTTATTGAATCTATCGAATGTGATACAAATAAAACCGTTGTGCCACCCTTTATCATTTCCATCATCTTCTTTTGACTTTTTTTCTGAAAATGAATATCCCCTACCGATAATATTTCATCCACAATCAATATTTCGGGTTCCACTATCGTAGAAATAGAGAAAGCCAATTTTGCAATCATTCCTGAAGAAAAGTTTTTAAGTGGAACTTCAAGAAACTCTTCTAACTCAGAATACTTAACAATTGATTCAAACTTATCATTAATGAACTTTTTTGAATAACCTAAAACTGCACCATTTAAATAAATATTTTCACGAGCTGTTAATTCCATATCGAAGCCAGCTCCAAGTTCTATCATTGGAGAAATAACTCCGCTTACTTTTACAGAGCCCTCAGTGGGTTTCATTACGCCACTTACAATTTTCAACAAGGTACTTTTTCCAGCACCATTGTTACCAATTATTCCAACTACTTCGCCCGAGCTGATTGAACAATTAATATTTTTAAGTGCCCAGAAATCATCATGCTTTTTTTTATGTTTGCCACTAAATATATCTATAAAATATTGTTTAATGCTGGCACTTTTTTCTATTCCTAGATTAAATTTCATTCCTAAATTATTAATTTCTATCATTTTTACCCTCACTTACAAATGATAAATAAATTTATCTTGATTTTTTTTGAAAACTAAACATCCTATAATAAAAAACGTGACTGCATATAAACCAGATGCAACTGTTGTTTCCATTGCAGGAGTCTTTCCTTCTAATATAATTACCCTAACAAATAATAAAAATTGATATAATGGATTTAAAACAAATATTGACTGAAGTTTTGCAGGCAATATCGAAATATCATAAAAAATTGGAGTAAAATATTGCCAAATAGTTAAAAGTATTCCATAAATATAAATCATATCTTTTAAAAACACAGATAAAGCTGATAGTAAAAATCCTATTCCTATAGTAAAGATAAAAAGACATATAAATGCATAAGGCAATAGTAAATAGTTTACAGTAATTGGAGCACCGGTTATTATTATTATTATTAACAAAGGTATAAGTGATAATAAAAAATTTATTCCAACAAACAAACACTTCGATAATGGAAATATATATTTAGGTAAGTAAACCTTATTAAGCAATGGAAAGTTTGAAATAATTGATGTTAAACAAGTTGATGTTGCCTCACTAAAATAATTAAAAAGTACTAATCCTGTCATAAGATAAACTAAAAAGTTTGTTTCAGTTCCATTTAGTTTAAACAATTGAGAAAAAATGATTGAAAGAACTCCCATCATTAAAACAGGATATAACAAACTCCATAATACTCCCAATACGCTTCTTTTATATTTCACTTTAAAATCACGAAGTATCATTTGGCTTAATAAAAAAGAATATTTTCTAAAATTGTATAATATATTTTTTATCATGCTATTCTCCTCACTTTATTAGTTTAACATATTTTGTAAAAAAAAGAAAATAATATAAACATTATTAATATTAAATATGTATTATTATTTTACTATCTAAAAATAATTTTTCTTAATATCTTGCTAGACATTGGAACAATCATTTTACCAGAAATCACAATTTGTTTAGCATTTTTAACTGGTATTTTTATATTATTGTCTCCAAAAAATATATATTGATTCTTTACAAAACTTGGGGCATTTATTATTTCTTTATGCCCAATTTTTTTCACTGATTTATCGTTTTTAATTATATGTATTTTTAAATTTGCTATCGAATACCCTGACGAAGTTGAAGGATACCACTCAACATAATTAGATTTAGAAGAAATATTATACTTTTGAGTAAATCTTTTTTTGTTATTCTCCTCCCAATCATGAATTATTCTTTGATTATTTTTAATTTCTATTAATCTTGAATCAAGTGAAATGTATGAAACTTTTTCCTTGCTTACTAAAAACTCATTAAACAACTGATTAGCTTTATCAAGTAATTCGCTAGTTGATCCTGGAGTAACATAATTATATGATTTTCGCAATTGTTCATCATTAGCTGGCATTAAATATTTTCCAGAAATTTCTATTTTTGTCATATTTGCGTTCTTTTTTAATGGTATATAAATATAAGGAGACATAGAATTAATAATTAAACTTTTATCGTTATACAAAAACGATCCAAATAAAACATTATTATTTATAATCTCTTTTTCTTTGTTTGAGTAATGTATTGTTATTACTAAATTAGATATAGAAAATCCCCAAGTAGTGCTTAACTCCCATCTAAGCATTTCTTTAGCATTTTTTATTACATATTTTTGGTAGAAGTATCCGTTTTCTATTTTGTTTATTTTTGGTTTATAAACTGAAGTTCCCTTATGTTCTAAATTGAAATTTGCCACTATTAACGAATCCAATTCAAAAGTATTAATTATTGATTTACTTTTTCCTCTTAATGCTGGATCATATATTCCTCTTTTGGAATAGTCCATCGAAATTCCTTCCTTTTTAAATAAAGCCTTAGTATCTTCCATCCATTGTCCAGAAAACAATCCTATTTTACCAGAGTCATATGGAATATACATTTTTTCTTTATGACTAAGAAAAAAAGCTTTATCATTTCTTATAGAATGATTTATTTTTTTATTAGAGCTCAATTCCCATTGCCATATGTTCTCATTCCTGTTTTTTAAGTAATACAAAAATTTTTTTCTATTCCATATTCCAGCTATTGCGGATAAAACTATTTTTGATTTATTATTTATTCTTTTAAATCCAGGATATAATCCTGATTCACCTATACTGGTTTGCCAAATAGTAAAAGTTGCAATACTAGTATCTAAGTTAAGCCAATTAATACATTGTTCAATTTTATTAGCATCAACAAAATCATAAAGAAAAAAATCATCTAATAGAAAAATAACGTTTTTATAATTTATTTGTGAAAGTAAATCATACATTCTTATAGTCCAATTATCATCTTTAGATTTTGGATGTATATTATTAATTGTTAATCCTTTATAACTATAATTCAAAGATTCTGTGCTTAAATAAATATCATAATTAATATTAGGCCAGTATTTTTTTAACAATTTAAAAAAAATATCTAAAATATCTGAGTAAGCATCGCAACTTGAGACTACTAAGGCACATTTTTTACTATTTTCCATTATTTCTCCTTGCTTTTTTCTATTTTTTCTATTTTCTTATATAATTCTTCCATTTTTATATTAATATTATGTACATTATAATTAAGATTAATTATATCTCTTGATAAATCGTAACCCAATGTTAAAGCGGCCATATCTTGAGAAAGACTTAAATTGTAAAAAAAATCATGTTTTTTCTTATTATATATATATTTAGAAAAACCATTTAAGTCTCCAAAAATAAATTTGACTTGTTTCTTCCTTACTAAAGAATGAATACTACTACAAAACCCTCCTATAAGTATTTTTTTGTTATTCCACAGTAACAACTCTATAGGAAATTTTTCTGGAAGTATAATTATGTTGTTGCTATTCAAAAAATCTCTTAATGTTGGATTGTCAGAAGCTGGAAATAATGGGTGAGCTTTGTAATATAATTGAAAGTCTCTTCCATAATCGTCAACAACCTTTGATATTAAATCTGAATAAATAAAACTCATTATTTCTTGATTAAAAAACATATAAGTACCATTAATAATAAGTGCCTTTTTACTATTCTCTAATTTAGATAATATACTACTTTCTATTAAAGAACTTTCCAAAAAATCTTTTTTTAATTTGTTTGGCAACATTTGAAACATTTTATAAAAATTTATTGATTTTAAATTTAAATTACTATATTTATTTAATTGTGTATTATTAATTAATTCTTTTAAATTTGGAATAAGATATTCTACATTTTCTTTTTTTGATAGCATATATCCATAGTTATCAATTGTAGACATTTCTTGATTTAACTCTTCGGAATTTACATTGTTTTCCACTTTTTTAATCATATTAGACCATTTTTCTTTTTTATCATAAAAATAGTTTTCATTAACGATTCTCGCCATATATTCTGTTATATTTCCTTCAGAAACAATAAAAATTTTCTTAATTCTTTTTGCTAATTCATTATCAGAATACAACTTAAGAATAAACTGTATTCTCGAATCATCACAATAAATATGAAAATTCATTTCTTTATTAGTTTTATATAATTCACTAAGTTTATTTCTAATTTCATATATTTCTTTGTCAATAAATTCTTTGTCAGTTTTACTTTTTATTATATTATATTCCACCAAATTATCAGGGTAATTCTTTTCGTTAATAAATTCTGTATAATTCTTTACAAAAATAATACTAGGGTTATTATTAATAAAAATGTTAATTTTTGAAAATAGAGATGGCAACGTCCCAAAAGCAATATATATATTGAAAACATTTGTTTTCATAATTGCTCCTTATTATCTTGTATTCTTTTATCCATTATATCTATAATTCTTGTTAAATCCTTTGGAGAATCAACTGACATAGAATCTGATTCTACTTTAACAATTTTTATTAATTGATGATTTTCTAACAATCTAATCATCTCAAGTCCCTCTATTTTTTCTAAATTTCCCATACCAACTTTTTCAAATAAATTTAAACATTCTTTTGTATATACATATGCTCCCATGTTTTTATAATATTCAAAATTTAAATCTTCTTTTGGAAAAGGAATTGGTGATCTAGACATATATATTAGTTCATCTTTGTCATTAATAGCTAATTTTATTGTTGTTGTATTTACTACATCAACACAATTTTTAAATTTTGTTGCTAACATTCCAGCATCATATTTTTTATTTTTAATTAAATCTTTTAATAACAAAGACACATCTTTAGGATCAATTAATGGTTCATCACCCATTAGAACTAAATATAAATCTGCGTCTATTTTTTTTGATACTTCAATAGCTCTATCGGTTCCATTTTTATGCTCTTTTGAAGTCATGATATAGTTTATATCATATTTATCGCACACATCAGATATCCTTTTATCATCAGTTGCAACAAAGATATCAGATAACTCTGTTATTTGTTTTCCGTGATTATATACCCACCAAATCATTGGCTTTCCACTAATATCTGCTAAAGGTTTTCCAATAAATCTGCTTGATTCATATCTTGAAGGGATTATTCCGACAATTTTCATTAATTATACCTCTCTTTTTTTATTTAATTATACTCTATAAACATAATTATTACAATATTATAAAATAATACCGAATATTTATTAGTATGATATAATACTAATTAGGGATGTGATTATAAATGCACACAGCATTATCTTTATTTATTTTGTCTATCGGAAGTATTTTTGCTAGTGTTTTTTTAGATAAGCGTTTTGAAGAAAGTATTTCTTTTACTGTCTTAAGTATAACTTTCATTCTTTTCATCTTCTATATGCTTAACATAGTTTTAATCGGATTATATACGATCTTTGCATTACTGTTTTTACTTTTGGTTTTATCCGCAATTAAATTTTTTAAAAATAAAGAGTGTCAAAAAAAATATTTATTAAATTTTTTTACACCAGGTCTTTTAATATTTATTTTATTATCAATAATCATATATTACATTGTTAAAGATAACTACGTAATGTATTTTGACGAATTAAGAATGTGGGCAAAATATCCAAAAAGTATTTTTTATACCAATAGATTAATGCTAGATAAATCTTTAATTTTTAGTTCAGACTATTATCCAGGCATGCCATTATTTCAATATTTTTGGTCAAAATGTGTTGCTACCTTTAAAGATTCTCATCTATATTTTAGTTATTCGATTTTTTGCTTATCGCTTATACTTCCAGTTACTAAAAAAATAACTTGGAAAAAATTTTATTTAATTATACCTTCTTCATTTCTTCTATTTATGTTTCCCATGATATTTGCAAACAGTGGATTCGATGGACTTTACTACTATAGAACTTTGTATATTGATCCTGTTATTGGTATTACTTTTGGATTATCTCTTTTCTTGTCTACTCGTAATTTAAAAAATAATTGGTTTAATTATATTTTATTTGCTCTGTCTTTATCATCTATATTATTAATGAAAATAGTTGGACTAATTCTTGGTTCAGTAGTAATTTTATCTTTTCTGTTTAATCAGCTTGTTATATATAAAAATACTAGTTTAAAAATTAAAAAAAAGTTTATAAACAATTATTTGTTTTTGTTAATACCCATACTTTTATTTGCATTTACTTTTTTTTCTTGGCAAAACTTATCTGCTAAATATGGAAGTGTTAATATGGCAAACTCAATGGCAACCGGTGGAATAAAGAATGGAATTAACTTAATTTTTAATCCACAAAAAGAAGATATAGAATTTAGAGAAAGTTATATTACGCATATTAATACAACTCCAATAATAGTAAACGATTTGTTATTCAAAGATAAACTTACATTGCCTAATATTACTTTGTTTTTTGCTTTTATAATGCTTTTATTGTTATTTTCTTGTAGAAAAAAAGATAAACAAATAATATTAAGCTCGATAGTATTTAGTATTATATCAATATTAGTATTTCTTTTGTTTTATTATTATATATATAGCACAACTTTTAATAGAGTAATATTATGTTACGGAAGATATATTTCTCCAGTATTAGGTGGAATATCTATTTTGATTTTATACTTGCTATTTAATACTGAAATGAAAAATAAATCTATTTCTATATTGATATATTCTATTATAACAATATTTCTGATTCATTTTTCACCAAAATTGAATAATTACAGACTTGATGAACAAGTGAACTCCAATATTATTGAATATTCTAAAAATATTAATAAAGTTTTATCTAAATACGATGACGAAAAAAAGATTGGATTAATATATAATTCCTGCGATACAGTATCTTTTTCTTGTATATATTATGAGCATCATCTTTCTTTGGATTTAATTGAATATAATATACAAGCCAGTGGAATGATTATTTCTGAAGCAGACCCAGCTTATTATTATACGCTAACAATAGAAAATATTAAAAGTAATGTCTTAATGAATGATTATCTTTTTGTTAATAATTATCTATTTATTTTCGAAAATGTTAATAACTTATCAAAAGAAGTTTATGATTTGTTTGGCGAAAGCTTAGAAGCTGGAGAAATATTTAAAGTTGATAGAAATGAAAAGTATAAAAATGGATTTAAATTAATAAAAATATCATAAAGTAAAGGAAGTGAACAATGCAAACACTAATCAATATTGATAATAAAAAAATAATATATTGGAGAGATATTCCAATTGATGTAGAAATTGGTATGTTTAGTTATTATGAAAAGTATTGTACCAATAAACTAGTTATAATTTGTCAAAAAGATTTTGATAATGCAAGAAAAAAAAGCAATTGGAATAAAAATGAAATTAATAATAGCACAAAAATATTTATTAAAAACATGGATCATGCAAATAGTTTAATTGATAAGTTCAAAAATGATATAAATATTTTTTTCGGAATAACTGGAGTTAATCATTCTATTATAGAAATGTTAATAAAAATAAATCCTCATGCAAAGTTTTTTATTGTTGCTGAAAGGCCAAATGTTTATGGTAATTTTTTAACAAAAAAGATTAGATATATAACTAGATATACCTACTATTCAATTATGGCAAAAAGGTATCAAAAATTTTTACTTGGATATTTTTGTATAGGAAAATATGGAATAAAAACATATAAAAGTTATGGATGGTCACAAAAAAAATTATTTAATTACATGTATACTTTAAATCAGCATCCAAATTATAAAAAGGTGTTAAAAACTGATCCTTCAAAAATTAAAGTGTTATATATTGGTAGATTTCTTTTTAAAACAAAAGGTTTAGATTTAATAATAAAAGCGATGAATAAAGCTAAATATAATAATTTATTTTTAGATTTAGTTGGTGGGTATGGTAAAGATTTGCGAAAAGTTATGAAAATGATCGAACCTAATAAAAATATTAATTACCTGGGTCAATGGAAAAATGAAGAATTATTTGAAAAAATTAATAATTATGACATTTGTATAGCCCCAAGTAGATATGATGGATGGAATTTAACTCCTAATTTAGCAATTGACTCATGTATTGGTACAATCACTACAGCTGAAGCAACAAGTGGAGAATTAATTAAATGTAGTGGTGCTGGAGTAGTCCTTGATAAAGCGAGGGTTAAAGATTTAAAAAATTTATTAGAAGAAATTGCTTTGAAAGCTCCCTTAATTGATTCATGGAAAGAAAATGCTAAAGAATATAAAGAAAAAATTAATAACGAAAAAATTTGTAGCTATTTTATCAATGTTATCAATTATTGTTATAATGATTATTATGGAAAAAGACCGGAGGAACCATGGAAAAATTAATTAAAAAAAACTTTAATACAATATTATATTTTATTGGAAGTTCACTTTATTCTATTATTACGATACTAATATCAATGTTTCTTACTTATTATTATCCTCAGGATATTTCACTTGCAGGAAAGTTTACTTTTGCATTTTATATTTCTTCAGTTTTTGCAACTATTGGTAACTATGGCGGAAGAATTATGCAAATATCAGATTATGATAATGATTTTTCTTCAAGCGAATATATTCGAATTAAGTATTATTCTTCAACAATAATGATGATTATAGCTTTAGTATTTTTCTTCATTAGTAATTACAGTATTGAAAAAATTTGCTTATTATTAGTATTTATGATTTATAGATTTGTAGAAAATATCATTGATTCATATTATGGAATTTGTCAAAAAAATTCCCATTTGAATAACGTTGGTATTTCTATTATTCTTAAAACAGTATTAAGCTTTGCAGGTTTTTTGGTGTTATTTATAAATACAAAAAATATGAGTTTATCTTCAATAGTTTTTATAATAATAAGCTTATTAATATTCTTTTTGTATGATACGAAAAAGGTTAAACCATTTTATAAGAAAGAGCCTATAAGAAAAGAAATGATTTTATTAATTTTGAAAAAAAACTTTTCAGTATTTTTATCAACTTTTATTACATTAGGTTTTATGAATGTAACTAGATATTTTGTTGATATAAGGTTTAGTGAAGAAACTTTATCGATTTTTTCTTTATTAATATTACCTGCATCTTTAATAATATTATTTTCTCAAATAATTATACAGTCATATATTACTAAACTATCAACAATGTTACATAATAACGGGAAAAAGGCATTTTACAAACAAATATTTACTATTATTATTTATTTATTATTTATTGGAGCAATATTTTGCATATTAACATATTTCTTCGGAACCTATTTAATGAATTTATTGTTTAATTATGACTTTTCTAGATATTCAACTTTCTTAGTTCTATCAATATTGTCAGGGGTTTGTTCAGGATTAGTTACATTTATTTCTACTGCATTTATTATATTAAGAAAGCTTAAGACTCAATTGTTTTGTTATTTATTTTCATTATTTATTTATATTATAATATCTTATCTAATTACTACTGGTACTTTGGCAAATTGTATGTATTCTTATTTTTTAGGATATTTAATTCAATTGATTATTATGTTAAGTGTATTTTTCCTTAATAAAAAACAAGATTTGACTTGAAATTATTACTATATTATAATTATAAATAGAGGAGGTTTTTTATTTTGGATACAAAAATAGAAAAAGAATTAAAACAAATATTGGAAAACTATGAATTAGGAAGTGACATTGTTTCAATTGATCCAGTAAATACAGGAATAATAAATAGTACGTTTCTTATTAAAACTAAAAATGGAGATTATTTTATTATTCAAAAGATTAATACTGGCGTATTTTCTGAACCATATATACTTATGAAAAATATTGAACATGTAACAAATCACATAGAAAGATTTTATAGGAATAATAATGATTCTAGGCAATGTTTAAAAGTTATTAAAACTAAAGACGATGAATCATTATGCATTATTGATGATGAATTAGATGATAGACATTATTATAGAGTATACAATTATATTAAGAATGCTGTGACATATAATAGTGTTAATGATTTAAATGTTGTTAGAAATGCAGGTATTGGTTTTGGAAATTTTGCTAAAGCATTAGATGATTATCCAATTGATGATTTAGATGAAACAATACCCAACTTTCACAATACACCTAATAGATATAAAGCACTTTTAAAAGACATTAAAATAGATCCAAAGAATAGATCAGAACGAGTAAGTAAAGAAATACTATATTTTTTAAAGCATGAAGATGATTATGGAATTATTACTAAAGGTTTAGAAAGTGGAATAATAAAAAGAAGAGTCACTCATAATGATACAAAAATAAATAATGTCATGATGGATGAACATTCCGGAGAATATGTATGTGTTGTAGATTTAGATACTGTTATGCCAGGTAGTATATTATATGATTATGGTGACGGAATTAGGAGTGCTGCTTCTACTGCTAAAGACGATGAAAGAGATTTATCTCAAGTTGGATTTAATAAAGATGTGTTCTTATCATTTACGGATGGTTTTCTATCAGAAACAGCAACAATATTAAATGAATCAGAAATAAATCATATGGGTATATCCATACAACTAATTACGACAGAGCTTGCTATGAGATTTCTAAATGATTATATTAATGGGGATACATATTTTAAGACAAGATATCCTGATCATAATTTGGTAAGAGCTAGAAATCAACTTAAACTTGCCAATGAATTAGAGAATAATATGGATGATATAAATTATAATATTATTAAATTAGCAAAAAAATATAAGTAAAGATTTCATAAAAAGATAGAAAATTCTATCTTTTTATTTTATATTTTATTATTTTTTTATTATTTAATAATCTTGAATCTTTAGGATTGATTTTTAATGCTTTATTGATATTTCTTAAAGACAGTTCGTATTTACCTTCATTAAAATAAGCTATTGATAATAAATCATAAATAGTTTCATTCCAACTAAATATTTCATTAATGTAAGTCATTTCATGTGTAGTTATTTTTAATGCTTTATTGCAGTTTTTTATAACTTCTTTAAAATTTTTTAATCTATAAAATAATAATGATTTTTCTATATATGGATCTCTTAAATATGGTGCTTCTTTTATCGCCTTATCTAACCATAATTCCGCTTCATCATATCTATTTAATGCAATATAACATCTTGATATAAACCTCATAGAAGCACATCTTTCATCTTTCCATGTAGAACTATTTAACTTAAGATGTTTAATTAAAGTATCAATTGCTTTATTCCATTTTTTATTATACATATATTCTCTTCCTAAATAATGCATATTTCTATCATTATTTGGATTCTCTTTAATAGCTAATTTTAATAGATTTAAATAAGAGCTCCTTGATTTGGTACTATCTGGATAATGATTTAATATTATATTTTTATTTAATACGACTATTTCATTGTTTTTATTTTTTAATACTTCATGTACAGGATTAACCCACTCGTAATTATTTAAAGAGTGAATTTTATCAGAAATATAACTTACTTTAGGCTTGTTATTTTCATTTAAGCTCCAGTTATAAATATATCTACATCTAGTAGTATTTTTTGTCCAAACTTTTTCCAATTCTATTCTCCACCCAGAAATAAATATCTCGTCTAAATCAGTACACACACAAATATCAGTATCATTTGGTATTAGTTTTAATGATTCGTTTCTGGCTATATCAAATCTCCAAGGATTTATTATTTTTGTTATTACATTTACATTGCGATTTTTTAATAAACTAATAGTCTTATCTGATGAACCAGTATCCATTACATATATTTCATCTGCTTCGCTCATAGAATCAACCCATCTATTAACAAATTTTTCTTCATTTTTGCTAATAGCATACACAATAACTTTATACTTATTCACATTAACCAATTTTTAATACTGATAAAGATGAATCATGATAATTATTTGAGACTGTAGACGCATTAATTATAGTTATTTTGTCTGTATTATTAACAGTTATATTATGCTGAAGAACTATAGCTATTTGTGAAGTTCCACTTGAAACATATTCTGATGCTGTTGGAATAATTACCCCATTTACTGCTAAAGATGCTCCCCTATCACCAGAAGATGATGTATTTGCTACCAACGTACTAAATTGGATTAAATAAGTTCCTAGACTTAATATTACTGAATCAGGCGAAGTGTATGAAATAGTGCTTCCTGTCTGATTTACTATAGTTCCTAAAGAAACATTTGCTTTTGAAGCAATAGTAATAATTCCATCGTTACCTAGCAAAATACTATCTAATAATTGTACTGATCCAGTTGGACCAGTTGGGCCAGTTGGTCCTGTTTTTCCATAACATGTATAAACAAGACTTCCAGCATTAAGTTTACAATTTTCCATATTAAAACTCCTTTTTATATAATATGAAAAAATAAATAAATTAGTTATTCTTGCTATTTATTATATAAAAATCAATCATTTCTGATTGATTAAAATTTAACATCCCATTTAGATATTTTAATTACTTCTTTATTTAGAATATTTAATTGTTTTTCTGCTAGCATATTTTTATTAATTATTATTCTATAAACATATTTATTAATCCAATCATCAGTTGCAATATAATAACCATTATTGCCACATTTACTACCCCAGCTGTTTTCTATTTTCCATTTAGATACTTTATTTTCTATAATATCAGCTCCAGTTATCAACATACAATGACAATTAGTGGTACCATTCGTTTTTAAAATAGAATTGTTATCTAATTTTAAATCTATACCAAATAGTTCTCCATATCTTTCCATTGTATCAATCCAAATACCATCTATTCTTTTAGTAGTAGTTGAGCAATAAAAACAAATTGGTTCGTGAGACTTTAATTGTTTTAAAATTAAATTTTTATATTCTTTAAAAGAAATATTTAAAACTTGGTTATCTTTTTCTCCACTTACCCTTGTACTATCTTCTTGTTCATAAACATTATTATATTTTATAACATCGTCTTGATAAGAAGATATCTCTACATATTGATCTAATAAATTTACTCCTATATATTTATCATAAAATTCTTTTGGAGTTAAATTTCTATCTATATGATATTTTTCTTTTTTATCAGTATATTCAAAATCTATTTTTTCTGGAGGCATTCCATAAATATTTGATACTATATTAAACGCTTCTTCCATATACTTTGTTTTAATTATTTCTATATTTTCTGGTTCAGCATCTAATTCTAAATAAAACTTCCTTAACAATCTAGATAATATTAAATTTATTTCATATGTATTAGATGAAGAAAAAGTTTCTGGAAAATTATTATTAGGTACAATCCCATATTTATTTATTATAATGGCGAATTGTGTAAAATAGCCTCCATCTGATATTCCTTTTTCTAATAAATAGGATACATTTCTATCATATAATCCCCTATTATCATTTTTATATGTTATTAATGTTTCTAATAAGATATTGAATCTTTCAACCTTATCATAAAAAGCAATATAACTTCCAGACAATTCAAAACTATTTAAGTTACATTTCTTTATTACTAACTCTCTTAAAATATTTAATCCCGCAAAAGACCAGCAACGGCCTGAAAATTGTTGATCAACAACACCGTGAGTTTTAATATTAATACTAAAGTTATATGATAGTTTTGTATCTTTATCCTGAATCAAATCAACCAATTGAACCTTATTTAATATTCTCTGTCTAATTTTATTGCTTGAATCATCGCTATATTTCTTTCTTAAATTATTAATTTCTTCTATTTTTATCATAAATTCTATTCCCTCATTGAAAAATATTATCATAAATAAATAAAAAA
>CAYNLX010000003.1:0-3489 GCA_964398265.1 uncultured Muribaculaceae bacterium
TACGACCTTGCCAAGGTCGGGATGCGAGTTCGATCCTCGTCATTTGCTCCAAAAGCATTTGAAATGGCTTCAAAAAGTTGGAAAATATATTGTATAATAAAAATACATAATTTAACTGAAAGGAGTCATTTTTATATGAAAATAACACTAAAAAAAATTAGACTCTATGCAAGATGAAAATGCAACATAATTATTTACAAAAAAAGCATTTATTCATTTTCATTAACAATAATTAATTGTTAAACTTAAATATAAACACTACAGTACTGAGTTGAAAGTGATTTAAACTATATTTACTTATAATTTAAAATATTATATAATAATAAATAGAAAGGAATCCATCAAATAGATTAATATTTCTATAAGATTGATTATACGTGAAAAAATGGATATAATGACATATGGAATGGGAATGATGCGAATATTTTTCATAATTGTTCCAATATTTGTAGTTTTAGTTTTTGCTTTTACGATAGCAATAATTGTAAGTCCTAAATTTAAAGCAAAAATAATGAGCAGACAAATTAAAGCTACAAAAAAAATGATTGATTATTCTAAAGATGATCTTACTTCAATGGGAACAGCAATGGGAAATATTAGTATTCAAACAAAGAAAAATATTCTTGATGAAAATGAAGATTCATTAAGAGATATGGCAACAAGGGAAGCAAATATTTCCAAAAAAGGTATTGAAATAACCGCTAATGCCATTAAAAAAGGACTTACAGAAGATAATACTCAATGCAAACATTGTGGTACTTCAATTGATAAGGATTCTAAATTTTGTAAAAAATGCGGTAAAAATCAATTAAAATTTAATTATATTATTTTTTAATACAATTAAAATTTAAATTTAAAAAAAGAAATTAGTTTAATACATAATGACTAATTTCTTTTTTATATAATATTTATTATTATTAAAATATAATTTTGGTATCTTATAAAAATTTTGATACTTTATATACTATATATATGTTCTTATTAATTGCAATGCTTTTTCCAAGAGCTTTTCCGCCAATGGTTAAACCAGCTATAACAGATGTAATTATTAAAGTGGTAAATAATATATCTATCCCAAAATATAATGATATATTTGAAGATATTAATACACCAACTGAGCCGGATATTATACCACATATATCACCAACAACGTCATTACAAATAGAAGCAACTTTTTCATTATTTTTTATCAATTTTATTGCTTTTTTTGCTCCTTTTATTTTTCTGGCGCTCATTGAGTGAAATGGTGTTAAACTAGCAGTAGTAACAGCGACTCCAATCATATCAAATATAACTCCTATAAAAATAAATAATAATACAATTATTATTCCAATAAAAACATTTACGTTAGTTATTATTAATTCACTAGATAATGAAAATACGAAAGATAATATACATGCAAGTAATGTTATTTCCATTATCCATAAAATATTACTTTTTCTTTTTTTTATTGATTTTTCATATTCTTTTATTGTGTTTATTATTTTGTTTTTCATATTTTCTCCTAAAAAAAAACTGGCGACCAATATAGTAAACTTTGCGACTTAGGTCAAGTTGGTTTTCCCTCACTTCTACAATCCGTTACCAAATTGCGGTTCCCCTTTAAAGAAGTGAATATGTCGTTTCCAAGCATATGACTTGATTACCACTTAGTTCGCACTGCAATCCTATATAAGCATACATTCTAGGAATTTTCTTCACAATAATTTATTATTAATTCTTTTTTGCAAAAGACATTTCATGATATTATCAATCCCAAATCTTTCACTCAAGACAAGCTACTCTACTCATAACTTTAGCCACATAGTAGGTTTAATCCTAAGTCGTTATAATTTTTTAATTATTTATAACAATCGAAGGTCTCAACGATAATTGGTACA
Source organism: uncultured Muribaculaceae bacterium (assembly GCA_964398265.1). GTDB lineage: Bacteria > Bacillota_I > Bacilli_A > RF39 > UBA660 > CAYNLX01. The sequence continues at coordinate 1,881 of CAYNLX010000003.1, forward strand.
TATCTTATATGCCATTATAAGTTGACCAAGTATCTCATATCCAGCATCCACCCCAAACTGGGCGTAAGAAGCAAACACCAAACGTTTCAACGATATGCTCTTTAGCGAATTTTTAGCCTCGCCTTCATAATAAATTTAATTGACTAGAATAATGTGCCAATTAAAATATGTATTAATATTACCATTTTTTTATAATAATGTCAAATAGTGTACATCTTTCACTTTTTCATTGACTTATTAATTTCTTTATTATACAAGTTCTTTTCTATTATAAATTGTCTTACTAATTAAATAGGCAACTATTATTAAAACTATAGAAATAATTAAACATATTATATTAATATTTCCATTAATAATAATTTTTCTTATCGAAGATAATTCTAAAATAGAAAAACATTTAAAAGTTTTAAGTGATTTATCTAAATTTCCTATTATCTGTAAAAAATAGCTTAAAAATACTAAACATATACCGAATCCCATAGATTTTTTTGTCTTTTTAAAAAATATTGAACTTAATATACATATAAAGAAAATACTTATATTACTTAATAAAGGGCAAAAGCTTATCATTAAAAATTCTTTAATTTCTAAATCTCCATTTAAGTAGAAACCAGTTAAATTTATAATAGTAATTATAAAAGTCATTAAAAATATATTAATAATGCCACATAATATTTTACTATTTAAAATATCTTTTTTACTAATAGGTTTAGAATATAAAAATTCTATTGTTTTATCATTTTCTTCTTTCAATAATATTGTTGAACCCAGAATAGCACAATACAATCCTTCAATAATCAAAATAATTGAATAGCCCTCAGTTTTAAACCAACCATAAGATGTATCGATACTTGAAATATCCATATTAAATGATTTTAACATTTCTTCTGGAAATGATTTAAGCATTTCATTAAAAGAAGCATTATTATCTACAATACTTGGATACACTAAAAATACTATTAGAAACAAAAAAACTAATATTCCTGTCCAAAGTAATAATGAATTTCTATTTATTTTTAATTCTCTTTTTAACATATTTTCACCTACTCATAATAATGAATAAAGATTTCTTCAATTGAAGATTCTTCTATTAATATCTTTTCTATTTTAAAATTAATTAAAATTTTTAGCAATTTATTTATATCTTTTGTATAAATAAATTTAATATAATTTTTTTTGCTTTCAATTATATTTGTTTTAATTATCTTTTTTATTTGATCAGATTGTTCAGAAAATATTGTTATCTTATTTGTTTCAGTTTCTATTAATTTGTCTATTTCATCAATTTTAATAATTTCTCCATTTTTTATAATTGCAACTCTATCACAAATTCTTTTTATTTCTCCAAGAATATGCGAAGAAAAGAATATTGTAGTTCCTTTTTTCTTTTCGTTTAATAAAAATTTATAAAATTTTTCTTGAACTAAAGGATCTAATCCAGATGATGCTTCATCTAAAATCACTATTTTTGGATTATGCATAAATGTTAAAATTATTCCTAACTTTTTCTTATTTCCAAACGATAGTTCATCTATTTTTTTATTCTTGTCTATACCAAAATATTTTATCAGTTCATTTGCTCTTTGCATACAATCAAAATCATAAAATA
>CAYNLX010000003.1:3589-32848 GCA_964398265.1 uncultured Muribaculaceae bacterium
AAATAGATTAAAATATTTAAAAAGTGTTAGCAAAATTGCTAACACTTAAATTATTATAGAGTAAAATCATCAGAATTATCATAAACCGGAGTTGGAATAGTTCCTTGATAATGACTAAATTGTTCAAAAGAATTTTCTAATTCTTCAAGTCTTCTTCTTAACATGTCTAATTCATCTTTTTTTATCGTAACGTATTCATCTTCTTCAGGCAAATGTTCATTATCTTCGCTTGCTTCCTTAACCGAACTGGTATCTTCACGATCTAATAGTGCTTTAGGTTCCTCTGGCTGTTGTTTTTGTTCTTTTGGAGTTAAATCATTTTCTTTTGGAACTGGAACTACATTTGGAATATGTACATCTTTTTCAGATAAGCCAGCACTGGTTACTGCTAAAGCTCCTAAAGTTATAGATGGTATCAATGAAATTTGATTTACTACAGCTGCGCATTCTGCAACAGTAGAAATTTCACCCAATTTAACAGCTGCTTCAAAAGTATCAAGAATTCCTCCATAAGTTTCTGCTATATTAGCTCCGCTTGCTACTCTGCTAGCTCCCTCTAGGGCTGCAGTATAATCAAATCCAGTAGTTGCATTTCTTGTTTTAAATATTCCTTTGGATTTATCAGCAAGATCAGTTAATTTAGGACCTGCCTCTTGAGCTAATTCAAGCCAACCTTTACAATAATCTACTTGAGAAATACTTCCATTATTAAGTGCCGCTTTTAATGCATCTGATTTTTCCACAAATAACTTACTAAATTCTCCACTAGAAACATGTAATTTTGCATCTAATGCTTTATATACAGAACTTCCTAAATTAAATCCAGTTGCAGCTAAATTTGCATTTTCCCCAGTGGTTTGTAATGATAGTAAATCTCTATTAGCGGTTCCTTCTAATGCTTCTCCAACATTCATATTTCTGGCTTTTTCCGCAAGTTGATTTGCTGGTACAATTACTTCATTATTGTATATTTCAATATTTCTATTAAAATCCTCTATATTATTATTAGCAAGTGCATTCTTAGCATTAGTTAGAATCTCATTTGCCAAATTAACAACAGAGCTTATTATTAAAACAGTAGTAAACAAATCTCTAACAAATGGATCAGCTTGATAATTAATAGGCTTTGCATATTGTTCATATTGTAATTCTCCAGTTGAAACTTTGCTTCCAAGATTTCTTATTGATCTTATTTCTAAAGTACTAGAAACATATAATTCTTCTTTTTTTAAGAAAGCATTTATATATTCTTCTCTAGAATAATTACTTCGATTATTTAAAATGTTACTTAATTTTTCATCAGTTTCTCTTAATTCAGGATTGTAATTGTTTTTTTTAGAAAATCTTCCACCTGTGTAATTCATTTTACTAGAAACTGCTTTTATTGTTTCATCAAAAGAATGTAATCCTCCAAATCCATTTGAAATTTTATTTCCTTCAATTCTTAAAGTATTAATCTTTTCAATGGAATCACATAATCCAATTCCCGCTTTGTCTAATTCATTTTGAAGAGTTTCTATCTCTTCTTCTGTTAGACTTGTATCATTCTTAATTTTGTTTTTTATTCCCGCTATTGCATTAATATATGGTTCTATTTGAGAATAATATGCTGATATTTCTTGATTTATCGGATTTAATTTATCTGTTACGTATTTTTCTACTCTTTTACTTACTGCATAATGAAATAATTCACTAGCTTTTAATGAAATAGCTTTTGTTCCAACGTATTCATTTAATACTGTTTCAACTTCTTCATCAGTCAAATTCATAGCTCTTTCAACTGCTCCATCAAAAAGTTTAGCGGTGTCTTCTTTTATAAAATCACCTTTTATCTTCATGAATACTCTATTCAAAAAGCCAAAACATTTTCTAGGAATAGATACTAATTTATAAGATAAACCTAAATTATTTTTTTCTGGTTTATTAAACACTTTTACTTTTGAAGCTTTATAAGCACTAACTGATCTTTCTTTGTATTCAGTATTTCCACAGACTTCGTAGATAATTGCTTCTAATGATTTTTTTCCTCCTGTTTGTAAGTTTTCGCTTGGGTCAATAATATTATCTGGCTCTTCTATTTCTTCATCAGTTGGTAGAGTCTCTGTTGGCTCTTCTATTTTTTCATGCCTTTCAACTATTTCATTGTAAAAAGCTTTTTGTTGAGGATTTAACCCACTTAATGCTAATCTTGATTGTTCATCTGTGAGCTTTGCTTCTGTCAACAATGTTTCAATTGAATCAAGAGCTGATTCTAGTTTTTTTATTTGAATTTCAAATTCATCTTGACGTTTTCTATATATTGACACACCATTTTCGTCTTTGCCCAATTCGTCAGCATCTTTATATTTAATACTAAATCCTTCTTGTTCCCAATTAATTATTCTTAATTGTTCTGTTAATTCTCGTTCCTTCCTATTTAATTCTATTGTTGTTTCTGACTTAACTGAACTAATATAATAATTTTGAGCTACTATATTATCTTCAATTCTTTGTAATTCTATATCTAATTCTTTCTTTTTTTCTATTACAGCTGCATTATATCTTGCAACCGTTATACCCCACTCATTTAAATCGTTTGGGTCATATTCCCTAGAATTTTTAATAATATCAGACTCAATTAACTCTTTTTTGAATTCTAATTCTGATAATGCCTTATTCTCGTCAGTTAGTTTTTATTAATTTCTTTTAATTCACCAATAATTTCGTTATGTATTGTTCCCCCTGCAAACCATATATCATCTCTCATAAATATTTTCCTAACCTTCCATTATATTATTAAGAACATCATTTGCCATTTTTAGTTCTTCTTCATCAGTTACAGGTTCTAAAAATGAATAGTCCTCATTAGGATTATAAGAAGCTATCATAATAATTCTATTTCCATCTAAGTCGTTTTTTTCACTATCATATGCAAGATAGTCCTTATCTAATTCATCACACCTAAAAGTATAAAGAATCTTATATTCTTTTACACCATTTTCTTCTGAAATTTTTACCGTAACATCGCTATTTTTTATATCCTCCATATTAACACCATCCATTCTATTATATTAATAATAACATTTCGTTTTTTTTATTGTCAATCATTGACTATTAAACACATATTCTCTTTGAATAAAAAAATTTACTATAAATATCACTAAATCGACCACTAGCTTTATCCACACTGGATTAGTATTAAATAAATTAATACATAAATAATTTACTGCTAATCCAGACACAAACATTTGAACAAATACTAAAACAAAATATTTTATTATTGAAGTTTTATTAACTTTTTTAAACACTAATTTTTCATTTATTTTAAAATTATATAAGCATGATATTATTCTTGCAATTATTGTAGAAAGAATAATTGAATAAGAAAAAGTGGTTTTATTAAATATGCCTAATAAAAATGCAAATAATACTAGATCTACTAAAGTTGAACTTAAAGATGCAAATATATATTTAATAAATAATTTATAAATAATAATAGAATCTTTTACTGGATTAAAATGACTTTCGCTATTGTTATCAATATAAATTGTATCTATAGGAACCTCTTTAATAGATATGTCTTTTGTTTTGCATTCTATTAAAGTGTTTGTTTCGTATTCGTATCTTTCTCCTTTTGTTTCTAAAAATTTAGGAGCTAACCATCTTGACATTGCTCTAAGTCCAGTTTGTGTGTCACTAATATTTAACCCAATAAATAATTTAAAAATATTTCTAGTAATCTTATTACCAAATTTGCTTTTAAAAGGAACATTAGATTTATCAAAATCTCTACAGCCTAAAATATATTTTTTTGGATTAATTAATGATTCTTCAGCACACTTTTTTATATCTTTTACACTATGCTGACCGTCACTATCTGCAGTTACTATTACATCACATTTATCATAATTATTTAAAATATAATTTATTGCAGTTTTTAATCCGCGTCCTTTACCCAAATTAATATAATGCTTTAACACTATTATATTTTTCTTTTTTAATAATTCAAAATATTTATCATATTTTTCATTACTACCATCATTGACTACTACTATATTTTTAAATTCTTTCATTAAATCATCTATAAATGAAGACATTATTTTTTCATTGGGATTTAATGTTGGCAAAATCACAAAAACATTATTCATTATTATTAAACCTCCTAATTTACTATTGCTTCAAGCATTACTAATTTCCATTCATTATCAAGCTTTATAAAATATAATCTATCATTCATTATATCTATTTTATCAGTGTTTTTTACTATCATATTTTTTTCTAAATAAACATCACAAGAAAATGCATTTTCATCATATACCATAAAATTACTTAGTTTTTCATTAGTGAATATTGGAGTTTTTAATCTATGTTGACTAGTAAAAGTAATATCAATACCATGAGACCAATTATATGCCATTTTACTCATATAAGAATCTTCCACTAGAAATTCATTAACAGTATTTAATCCATAACTAGCACCAGTTAAATCTTTTGTTAAAAACAAGCTCCAAGTTTCAGCAATTTTTAAAACATCTATTTCACCTGATATTTGTTTTTTTACTTCTTCAAAAGTATCATATTTTGCAAAAACATTATCTATTATTATTTCATATGATTTAACTTCCGTAGTTTCTTTTTTATTATTAACTAAAACATTTATCGTTGGATTTTCTATTAAATCATTAATTTCATATTTTAATAATTTTGGCATATTTTCATAATAATATAATTCTTCCAAATTTTTAATTTTTTCAGATGATACCGATTTGTCTTTATTAATTTCTTTACCATTTATAATAATATCAACATTGCTAGGAGCATAAATATCATAATATAATAATCCTCTTTCTAAATATGGAGTAATTGACTTTATATCCCATTTAATATATGATAACATACCTAATTTCTTTTCATGTCCAACGTTTTCTAGTTCTATAGCAAACATTTTTCTGCTTTCATATAAAACATCAAAACTATTTTTTTCGTTTTGTTCAACTTTAATATCTTTATTCTTTAATATTTTTTTATAAGAGTTAACAATACTTTTAGTACTGGTTTCGTATTCTCCTTTAGTAACGTTATTATCTTTAATAAATTTTTCCAAGTCAGTTCCACTTATTTTGTTTAATTTATATTTTATAAAATTCTCTTCATTGGAATTTTCGTATTCTATTAATGTTTTTCTTATATACAAAAGAAATATTGTAGCAAGTATTAATAATAAACAAGTATATATACCTAAAAGCTTTTTAAATCTTTTCTTTTTCATATCTAATTACTTCCTTTCACAACAAATGCAGTAGGCAATTTCCAAGAAGAATTAGAATAATAAAAAGTAACACTTGTCATTAAATACTCGTTATTATAATACATAGTTGAAGAACTTCCACCATCTATATTAGCGGCATTAACTGCACCATATTCATCCATTATTTCAATTAAATCAGATGCAGTAGCTCCTAGATGACCATTTGCTCCTCTTCCATCAGTAACTAAAAATAACACAGAGCCATCTTTTCTTTGGCCAACAGCTGTTCTAGGATTAGCTCCACTACCTAGACCTTTTAACTCTCTTTTTTCTCCATTTATAATTAATTTTACAAAATGATTGTTCTTATCACTAGCTTCTTCTTGAAAAGCAACAGCATCCCTTATTTCTTCTTTATTAATTAATGCTTTTATTTGTTCATTATTTAATCCTTCTAAACTAATGATTCTTAAAATATTACTTTTATCAAATCCTATTAAATATAGGCCTGATATTCCAGCATTTATTTGTTGTATTTCACCATTAGAAACTGCTATTCCTAAAGGTCTTCCTCCAGTATTACCACTAGAAGCATATAATCCTCCATTAATACCAGCTATAGAATTACTATCTTTAACTAATGTGCCTAATTCTTTTCCATACTCTGTCCAAGGATAAGTTGTAGCTAAACTAATAGTAGATGGATCGTTTATTATCATCATAGTGCCATAAAATGTTTTTCCTGATACTTTTTTAATCTCAATATTCTCTTTTTTTTGATCTACACTAACATTAATTAATTCTGACTTAACATCATCTTTCATGTCTTTTAATGAATTACTATTTACTACTAATTCAATCTCTTTATCTGACAAAAACCAATTAACAATAAATTTCATTTGTCCTGTTTCTAAAAATGTTGTTACAAATAATTCCCTTGCCATTTTAGATGGACCATTACAAATCATATTAATCATAAATAGTAAAGTCATTACCAATACAACTATTGTTACAAAAATAAAAGCAAATATTTTGCTTAGAAACTTTAAAATTTTTTTCATATTATCACCACTTCATAAATCTCTAGTATTTTCTTATAATATATATATATCATATTTTTTTTATTTTTTCAATTAAAATATTATTTTTATGTTATAATTTTTTTATAAGGACTGGTACTATGAAAATATTATTATTAATTATTCTTTGCTTTTCTTTCAAAACTATTGCTAATGCTGAAGAGATTGAACAAAGCACTATAAAATATAATGAAACTACAATTACTTCTTTAAGCGATGATAATTATACCACTAAATATAATTTTAAAGCTGAAGATGTCATAAAAATATCTTCAGAAACAGAGATTAATAATTTATATATTATTTATGAATTAAAATCATCTGAGGGTAATATAAAAATAAATAATGAAAACATAGAAATAGGTAAAAATGGTTTTTTACATGAATATATTGATCTAACAAAAAATAAAACAAAAGAATTAGAACTTTCTTATAAAGAAAATGTTACAATATCAGAAATATATTTATTTGACAATGGTTCTATTCCATCATGGGTACAAATTTGGAAAACTCAGCCTAGTGAAGTTGATTTGATGCTTTTTTCTACACATAGTGATGATGAACATTTGTTTTTTGCAGGATTAATTCCCAATTACTTAAATCAAGATAAGATAATTCAAGTAGTATATTTAACTAATCATTCTTCTACTCCATCAAGATTACATGAGCAATTAAATGGTCTTTGGGCTGTAGGACTTGATATTTATCCAGTCATAGGGCCATTTCCTGATGCATATTCAACTTCATTAGAAGGAGCTCTATCTAGTATTAAAAATGCTGGATTTACAGAGGAAAATGTTATTAAATTTCAAGTAGATAATATTAGAAAATATAAACCCCTAGTAGTTGTGGGACATGATGAAAACGGAGAATATTCACACGGACAACATATTTTAAATACATACGCATTAAAGAAAGCAATACCATTAATCAATGATAAAAATTATAAAACTGACTACGAACCTTATAATGTATCAAAAGTATATCTGCATTTATATGAAAATAATAAAATTATCATGAATTACGATTTACCTTTAAAAAAATATGATAATAAGACTGCTTATGAAGTATCAAAGCTTGGTTATAAAGAACATAAAAGTCAACAATATACTTGGTTTACTGATTGGCTAAATGGAAAAAATAATAGCTATAAAAAGGCAACAGAAATAACGAAATATAGCCCATTAGAATTTGGATTATATTATTCATCAGTTAAAGAAGATATAGAAAAAAATGATATGTTTGAAAATATATCATCAAGAAATAATATTAAAAGCTTAGTAAAAAAATATGTTTTAAGTAAAAATATTGATCACAGCGAATATTATAAATATTATATAATTATTGGCATACTAATATTATTAATACTTACAGCTGGAGTAACAAAAAAGAAAAAACATTAATTTTTTCTTTTTTTATTAATATATTTTTTAATATCTTTAAATTTTACTATCTTAAACTCAATATGTGGAAATGCCTTAAATAATCTCCTATTTAAAATATTTTTTTCATTAATTATCTTTCTTACTTTTTCTCTAATTAATTCAGTAGAGTCTTTTTTAACATTTTGAATAATACCTTTTAAATTAAATATTACTTTAATAGATATAATATTATCAATAATATAAATAATAAAAAGTATCAAAGATATAACAAAACATATTTTATTTGGAATCAGCATAACACTTTTAATAAAAAATGGATTTACTATATACATTATTAATAAACTTAATAATCCAAAAGGTACCATGGTTTCTAAACATATTCTCCCATTAATATTAAATCTTCTATTAGAATAATCCCACCATCTAACTTTAAATATTTTTTCCATAATTAAACTTGTAAAATATTCAAGAAAAGAACAAATTATAATAGCCATAAAAAATAATACTATTGGATCATAATAATACTTCTTTAATAAAATAGTTATTAACATGCATCCCCAGCCATATATAGGACAATAAGGACCAATTAAAAATCCTCTATTTATAAATCTTTTTTCTTCAAAAAGTTTACATAAAACTTCCAAAATCCAACCTATCGAAGAATAAATTAGAAACAATAAAAAATACTCATAATAATACATAAAATCTCCTTATAATGTTATTCCAATAATATCAATTAATAAAGCACATAATAATGATACAAAGTATAATAAAAACATAATCATAAAATTTTCTTTTAAATTTTTATTAGTTTTAAATAGAATTAGTAATCCTAATCCACTGCTTGAAAGTAGGCCACCAATTAAACTTCCAAATGTTATTGAACCAATTACATAAAGTTCGGTAATAATAACTGATGATGCACAATTAGGGATTAATCCAATAAAACAAGCTATAAAAGGACCAAATAAAGTATTATTTATTAATAATTTAGAAATATTATTTGTTCCAATTAAATTAATAATAGTATTTAATAATAATATTACAATTAAAATTATAATAAATGTTTTTAATGTATGCCTAATAACTGAAATAAATATATCTTCTTGACAATGACAATGATCATGTTCACATAAATTATGTATAGATTCTTTTTGATTGTTTTTCTTCTTTATAAACAAATCAATAATAAAACCAAATAAAATACCAATAATAACTTTAATAATTATTATTTTAAAAATAAAATGAAATGAAATGTTATTCGAAATTAAAACTGGCAACATCTCGTCAGAATTTGATAAAAAAATAGCTAAAAGAGTTCCAATCGAAATAATCCTTGCACTATATAAATTACTTGCAGAAACAGAAAATCCACATTGTGGAACAACGCCTAATAAGCCACCAAAAAACGGACCAATCTTTTTACTTTTCTTTATTAATTCTAAACTTTTTTTACTTGTTTTGTGCTCTATTAACTCCATTATTAAATATGTAATCAATAAAAATGGTAAAAGTTTTAAAGAATCAATTAATGCATCAATCATTATTTCCATACAAAAATCCCTTTTCTCTATACCTAATTATAACTATTATTAGAAAAAAAAGCAATTTTAAATGCTTACATATAAAAAAAGATTATTTTTATAAAATAATCTTTATATATCATATAGCGATTTTTTCAATCTTTAAAAATACCTAAAAGCCTTTCATTTGCTTCATCTATTAATTTTATTTGTTGATCTAAAAAAGCAATCTCATTAAGAGTATACGCAACATAATCCTCATAAACCCTTTTTTTTCCATCAATAAAATCAATTGTTATTAACATTTTTCTAATACTTAAATTTAAAGTATTCCTTTTTTCTTCAATAATATTATTATTCATTTTCTAAAAAAAACCTATTGCTTTATCTTTTAAATTTTCATCTACCTGATCAAAACTTATATCATCAATATTAAACATTTGTTTTGCATATTCCCTAAAGCTTAAACAATTAGTCTTATCTTTTAGAGTCGCCTTATATCTTATATAATCTCTACAAATTTCATTAGCTTGCGATTTTGATTTCCCAGCTTCTATTACGCTATCCACTTTAGCTTGTTCAAAATCATCTAGTGAAGACTTTACATAATTAGTAATTTCAGAAAAGTCTATTCCATTTAAATATTTAGTTATTTTATACAATTCTTTTGAATAACTTTCTTTCATTTTTTTTAAATGTTCTTTCATTTCAGTAAAATCAACTTTATCATCCTTTTGCAATTCTGATATAATATCTTCTATTTTTTGTACTATTCTACTCAATCTATCTTCTTTTTCTATTGCGGACTTTATTTTTGAGTAATTCTCTAATATATACTTAGAATTTTTACTTTTTCCTAATAAATTTCTGTTTTTCATTTGTTCAATATTGTTTAATAGAGCTCCTCTAACTGAACTCGGTAATCTAAATAAAGGCTCTTTTGATTCTTTTTGAAAAAATTTATATTTTTCATTTAATTCTGCCCTTTTGTTGGAACTAATCTTTTTTATTATTTGACTAAAAGTTTTGTTATCAATAATCTTCGGTTGTAATCCTTTTAAAGATAAAAAAGAATATATAGGAACTGGATGACCTCCTATATTTTCTCGTTTCATAAGCTTATAAATCATTTTGTCTTTTTTATTAATTTCTGCTTTTATAACATCATTATTTTTTCTTATTAATTTTCCAAATAAGTCATTTAATTCTCCTAATTCTTCCTTAGATAATACTTTGCATAAGCCATCAAATTTTTCTTCTAATTTACTTGAAAGTTCATATTTAGTGTTGCTTGAATAATATAATTCACCTATCAATTTTCTGATACTTTCTAATCTAAAAATTTGCTTATTGTAATATTTAATTTTTCTTTTATCTTTCTTTTCTAATTTTTTTCTACAATTTCATTATTTAATTTAATTTCTGCTTTTAATTTAAAATCGATAGATGAAAATTAATTTCTGTTCTCCTCATTACGTTTATTTATTTCATTTTTATCATATTCATTACTAACTGCCTCAAAACTTTTATTATTATTCATACTATTAATCCTCCTACCTTATAAACAGATTATATCATAGAATTATTATCATTTAATGTAAATTTATAAATTATTACGTTTTTTTTATATTATATTTGCATATTTACTTCTTCTTACTGCTTTTTTTATATTTAAAAACTCAAACTTAAAAGTTTGAGTTTATTATCATTCTGGAGGAGCTAGTCGGATTTGAACCAACGATCAGGGAGTTGCAGTCCCACGCCTTACCACTTGGCTATAGCTCCATGTAAAAGATTATATCAAAAACAATAATTGTTTTCAATAATTATTTTACTTTATATTAATAATATACTGCTTATTTCTAATCGTAATTAATAAATCTATCTTATCAGATAAATATGCTTTATTAGAGCCTTCTAGAACTATCTTATCTGTAACATAATTTGGAGTAACATTTTTTAATTTAATAATTTTTGTTTCATCTCCGTCACTATATCTAAGACTCAAATATTTATTAAAAAAATCATTAGTATTTTTTATAGATTTATAATAATCTGTTTTTTCATCTAGTATTAATGAGTAACTAAATATATATAATCTATTTGGAGTACTTCCTTGATAATTTGCACTAATAATATCACTTGATTTAACGCAATTATCTTTATAACAAAAATCATAATAATATCTATAATTATTTGCAGAAGTAACACCACTAAAAGTAATTGATGAGTTTCCTAAATTACTTGAGGATAAATTAATGGTTTCATCAAATTTATTAGTGCTTTCTTCTTTTATCTCATTTATTAGAGTAGGCTTTACTAAAATTTTCCTATATGTTGCAGATAATTCTCCAACGCCATGTTTAATTGATTCAACTATAAGTAAATCGTATGTCTTTTTAATCCATTTTGAATCTATTTGATATATTAGCATTAGAGACTTAGAATTATTAGGTAAAAAAGTTTGTGTTTTATAAGGAGTACCTAAATCTACGAAATGATCATTATATATTTTAGTGGGATATATATTTCCATTATCAGAAAGTAATCTAAAATCAGATAAAGTAATGGTGTTTGTAGTCATTGAAGGATTATTTATTAAATATTTAATGATTAAAAAATATTTATTATTTGAAATAATTGTTCCATCATAAGATAAATTAGTAAGATATGCATCTTCAATAGTATATTGCATATTATTAACTGCAAATGTATCTTCTTTTTTATATTTCTTATCAAATACTCCAGTATTAAAATAAATACTTGTTCCAATTAAAATTAAGATTATACATCCTATCATTAAAATTATAAATTTATTTTCTAAAAAATAATACCTAAGTTCTCTTAATGATCTTCTAGCTCTTCTTTTTACTTTATATCCCTCAAAGCCAACTACAAACTCAAATTCTTCACTATCTTTTTCACTAATTTCAAGTTCTTGTAAGTCCTTAGCAAAATTAAACTTCTTTATATCAAATCCTATTCCTCTTATAAAAAGAGTTAATAGATAATATATTTGTGGAGCTACAATTATAACAGATAAATCTCTGTAAGCTCTAATAGATTTAACATTTATTAATGAAGTCTCAAGATCAATTAATATGCTATGAGTAATAGATAATATAATTAATAAAAAAACATAATATACTATAATTGCAATATATAAATTTCTTGGTTTATCCTTTTTTTTCATCAAAAAATAAATAGCAAGTGCACTCAGCAAAATTATTAAAATAGAAATATACATAAAAAAGTTTATATATGTTCCAGAAATATTTGATGAATAAGTATAATAGCCACTTGATACATAATCATTAAAAAACTTTACTATTGAAAAAGTTCTTATGCTAAGATAGGTAGCAAAAAATAATATAATTATATGAATTAATTTAAAATAACGGATTAAAAAGGCATAAGGCTTTCTTAATATCACACAACCATCTCCTGGTATTATAATTGTATCAAAAAAATAGAAATACTTCAATTTCTATTTTCTTTTACTTACTAATAATTGTCCTCCCAATAAATAAATAGTGTCATTTTCTTCTAATAATTTATTTATATTTGTATTAAATCTAGATGCAACTAATGATAATGTGTCTCCCTCATTAGTAATATAATAGCTATAACCTGATTTTGGAATAATTAATTCTTGATTAGGATAAATATAATCTGTCATATTTAATCCATTCATGTTTGCAAGTAATTCTGGATTAATATTATATTTTTCTGATATTTTATATAACGTATCTCCACTTTTAATGGTGTATATATCAAAATATTTTTCTTTGGTTTTAGGAACAATTATTTCCATACCAACTCTTAAATCTTGTTCATTATAAATGTTATTTAAATTTAGTAAATATTCTTTTTCTACATTATATTTTTTAGAAATATCTAATATTGAGTCTCCGTTTTTAATTTGATATTTATCGAACATATAACCACTTCCTAATATAGAATATGCCTAATATTATTTTTGGTTATAAATAAATACTTTATTAAAATAATTAAAATTCCATTCATTATATCTCATTAATAAACTAGATCCATTTCTAGGATTGTATCCATATAAATTATCCTGTATTAAATATAAAACTGTATCGCCTTGAATCAAAACTATTTTAATATTCTTTTTATCATCAATTAACATTTTATTATTTCCATTTATGTATGAAAGATATAATTTATCATCTTCTATATAATAATTATATATATTATCATTAATTGAATACTCTTTATTACATAATTTATTAATACTAATAGATTCCCATTTATTTATATATATTTTACCGTTGCGATTATCATCTCCAATTAGTTTTACTTTTTTATTTTTAATATTTATTTCGTATTCAATTTTATTTTTTTTATCAACTAAATATAATTTTTTCCCTTTATGACCAAGAATATAGCTATCATAAGATATTTCATATTCAAATTTTATTGATTCAACGTTTCCAGTTTCCATATTAATTAAATAAAATTCATTAAAATAGTACTTCAAATTATAATTTGGTATTATTAAAACATTATCAACTTGAACAGATAATTCATCAATATAAGTATCTTTCATAAATAATTTTATTTCTTCATTATTCTCTTTTTTTAAAAAAAACAAACCTTTATAATTCCAAATAGCAAAATTCGAATTATAATAATTAGTAATATCTATTTGTTTATAAGTGTTTTCGTTGTTATCAATAATTTTGTTAAAGCTATTTAAATATTCATCATTTATCAGACGAAAATCTTTTAATATATTATTTTCATAACAAAATGGGATTTTGTTATATGATTCTATTTCTGGAATAATACAATATATATTCTCTTTTTTATATTCTTTTATGTGATTAATTTTTTTTCTTTTTGATGAATATTCTTGACTAAATGAATATTCAAACCTTTTATCATTTTTAACTAATTCAAAATAATAGTATTGATTATTTTTATCATATTTTTCCTTAATATTAAAATTGTCTACATTGTAGACAATCTCATAATTTCTAGGCAATAAATATACGCATAGATAAACTGAAAATAATATCACAGTTACTGCTACAAGACATATATACTTCTTCATAATTATTCTCCATTATTTCTAGGTTTATATTTTTTCTTTTCTTTCATCATAAATTCTGACACAGCAGTTTCTATTTCATCTAATGCATTAATAGAAATATTTGAGAATTCAATCAGTTCTTTAACAGTATCAATTTCTATTTTTCCCCACAATAATCCTTGATATATTTTCATATCATTATATAAATCAGGAGTAACTGTTGTAATAAAAGCTCCCCATATTAGTCTTTTTTGTCCAATAATAATTCTTTTATTAGTTAAGCAAAATACTGCAGTTCGAAATATTTCTAAAGATGATGAATTCTTTTGACCAATAAAAGCATATAAAACTTTTTCTCCAGGATTAATATACTTTTCAACTATTTTAGAATGAGATTTTGCTCTATACCAACTTAAAGTTGATGGATATTTTTTCTGAAAATTTCTAACTTTATTATATACTTCTCCCATTTATATCTCCCTTTTTTATTTAATCATTTTGTTTTCTTTTAATACTTTAACTAATTCTGATTCTTCAACATATTGAGTTATAGAATCTACTACTTTTCCTTTTTTAGTAATAACAGTTAATGGAGTTCCAAAACTTTCAAATATTGTATCTAAACCTTTTAAAGTATCTCTATCAGTTTGTGATAGTTTATCGTACTCAATATAATTAATGGTAATTCCATAATTTTTAACTACACTATTTAATACACTCTTATACATTTTACAATATCCACATTCTGATTGACCGACAACAATAACATTTGTTGTTTTAGAATTAAATACTTCTTTTATTTTCTTTCCAGAAATAGAATTATATAAAGCTTGATCCATTTTTTCTTTTACTATATTTACAAAATCAGATCCTTTTGTTCCACTTCCAACGTGAGTTGCAATTATTTTACCATATTTTACAAATATAAATGAAGGAGTACCAAACTCTTCAAATGATGAATCTAAACTTGAAATATAAGTAAAATCTTCGCTTTTTATTTTATTAGTATTTAAATAATAAATATCTATTCCTAATTCTTCTTTAACTTGATTTAGTGTATCTTTCATATCTTCACAATGAGAGCAATCTGGTATTCCCAAATATATCATTGTAAAATCTTCGCTTTTTAACCTTTCTTTAAATTCTTTCATATCTATTTCAGTATAGATACTTTTCATAGATAAGGCAATGCTAATTCCCATTAACAAAACTGCTCCTACTATAATAAACAATGGTGTGTATTTTTTCATAATATACCTCTTTCCTAATATTAATTTTACTCTTTTTTACATATTAAATCAATCATTATATGTAAACTAAAAGATTTCTTTTTTAAGAAATCTTTATTCTATAATATTTAAATTGTTTTTCTTTATATAAGTTATAAATTTATTTTTAAAGTCATCTAATTCTTCAGTTGTTAATGTTTTTTCGTTAGAACCAACCATATATCTTATTGTATAAGTTGTTTTATCATCTTTTTCATAAACTGAAGTTAACTCTCTAGATTGAATAATTTGACTTTTAAAATTATCTAAAATCTCTTCAATAATAGAATATTTTATATTTTTATCACTAATAATTGTATAATCAAGATAAACACTTGGATATTTACTTAATTCTTCTTTAATTATTATTTTATTTTCAATACTAGTTAGTTTATCAATATCTATATCTATTGCAACTGATATTTTTTTATTATTTACCATTATTTTAGATATTTTTATATTTCCAATAATTTTTTTATCTACGCTAATGTTTAAAATATGATCATATAATTCTTCATCTTCTGTTGAATAAAAATTAACTTCATTATTAGAGATTGTTTTTATTAAATTTACTACTATTTCTTTTGCTTCGTAGTAAAGATTTTTCACTTCATTTATATCATCAGTTAATAATAATCCAAGTTTTCTTACATTATTATTATCTATTATGGTAGTACCTATTTCAAAAATATTAACAGAAGAATAATTTTTTATGTTTTCTTTAGTTACATCTAATAGAGAAATAACTATATCATCTCTAAGTATATTATCTTCATTCTTTTCTTTTAACATTACATTTTGTTTTATTATTTTATATTTTTTTAAAAAATCAGTTTTATACCATATATATGTATTTACTTCGTTTAAATTATATTTTGTAGCTAAATATTTTTTTATTTCATATTCCATTATAAGTGGTTTATCATCGTTATTTACTGTTAAATCTAATTTAAGAGGTGATTTCACTAAATTTTCATGTCCATATATTCTAACTATTTCTTCAATAATATCAGCATCTAATTTAATATCTTTTGTACTTCTATTAGTAGGAGTGATTACTTTAAAAGCTTTGCTAGTAACAGTTACTTTAAAGTCTAATGACTTCAATATATCAGTAACATTTTTATCACTTATTTCAAAACCCATATACCTATATAATAATGATTTGTCTAAAGTTACTATACTAGATTTTAATACTTTTGGATAAACGTCAGTAATATTAGAACCAAAAGTAATATTATTATCTAATTCTTTTAATAATTTAATATATCTTTTAGTAGCGATAATAGTCATATTTGGATCTAAAGATTTTTCATACCTTGTGCTTGAATCAGTTCTTAGTCCCAATCTAGTTGCAGTTTTTCTAATAGAAGTTGAATCAAAACAAGCGCTTTCTAATATAATTGATGAAGTATTATTAGTAATTTCACTATCTAATCCTCCCATAATACCTGCAATTGCAAAATACTGATTATCTTTTTTTATCATTATTGTTTCATTAGTAATCTTTCTTTCTTCTGAATCTAATGTAATAAAATTGGTATCATTATCTCCTAAATCTACTTCTATTTTTTTAACTCTCTCTGAATCAAAAGCGTGCATTGGTTGTCCAAGTTCAATCATTACATAATTCGTTAAATCTACCAATAGAGATATACTTCTAATTCCACAATAGAATAATGCAATTTTTATATCAAAACTTGCTATTTTACTAGTAATATTATCTATTTTTAGTCCTGTATATCTTGTACACAAATTAGTTTTAATATTTATATCTAAATCTTTTAAATCGCCACTTATATCTAATAAATCTAATGGTAATAATTGATGATTAGTAATTGCACATATTTCTCTAGCTATTCCGTAATGTCCCCACAAGTCTGGCCTGTTAGTAAGAGATTTATTATCTATTTCTATAATAATATCATCAATTGGTAAATACTCTTTTATATCTTTTCCTACTTCAAATGAATCTGGAAATTCAATTATTCCAGAATGATCAGAACCTATGCCTAATTCTACTTCGCTGCATAACATACCATGTGATAATACCCCAGCAATTTCTTTAGCTTCAATAGTAAAACCCGAAACCATTCCTCCAACTTTTACTAATGCTGTTTTTAATCCTTTTCGTGCATTTGGAGCTCCACATAAAATATCTACTATTTCTGTTCCAATATCAACTTTTAAAATATGATATTTATCTTTCTTAGGATGTACATCACATTCTACTATTTCCGCTACAACTACATCTTTAAGCTGATTCCCTTTTATTTCTATTCCATCAATTTCGGCAGTTCTTATAGCAAATAATTTATCAAATACTGTTGCAAAATCAATATTCTCTGAATTCTTTATATATTTTTTTAAAATATTACATGATATTTTCATAAATTACCTCTATTCTATGTTATAATCTTTCATTTTTCTTAAATCATTTTCATTAAAATCTCTTATATCACTAATCTTATATTTCATCATAGCTAATCTTGTTAAACCCATTCCAAATGCAAATCCATTATATTTTTTTATATCTATTCCGCCCATTTCCAATACTTTTGGATGAACCATTCCACATGGACATAATTCTATCCATCCACTATTTTTACAAGTTGGGCATCCTTTTCCATCGCAAATTGTACATGAGCAATCTAATTCAAAACTAGGCTCTGTAAATGGGAAAAATCCAGGTCTTAATCGTACAGTAATATCTTTTTTAAATACTTCTTTTAACATAGTTTCCATTACGTAAATCAAATTACCTATAGAGATATTTTCATCTATTACCATTCCCTCTAATTGAAAAAAAGTATTTTCGTGTGAATGATCAATATCTTCATTTCTAAAAACTCTCCCTGGAGCTACAACCTTTAGTGGAGCACCATATCTTTCCATAGCTCTCACTTGACATGGAGAAGTATGTGTTCTTAATAAATCTCCATTTGTTAACCAATAAGTGTCTTGCATATCTCTAGCTGGATGAGTGCTTGGTATATTTAGAGCATCAAAATTATAATACTCTTTTTCCATTTCTGGTCCACTTACTATAGTAAATCCCATTTTAATAAATATATCCACTACTTCTTTTTGAACAATAGTAATTGGATTTAAACTACCACTATTCTCTTTTACTGGTAAAGTTTCATCAAAAGAAATTTCCACTTTGTTTAAATCTGATATTTTATCATTAATTCTAGTTTCTAATTCATTCTTAATTTTATTTAATAGAACTCCTATTTCTTTTCTTTCATCATTTGTCATATCTTTTAAATTAGACATTAACGAATATAATTCACTCTTTTTTCCTAAATATTTTGATTTAACATTTAAGATATCTGCTTCTTTTGAACATAGTTTAATATCGTTAATAGCAGATGTAACTAAATCTTTTAATTTTTCTTTCATATAATATTCCTCCATTAAAAAAATCCTATATTTGGGACGAATTAATATCCGCGGTACCACCCAATTTCTAGGATTCAACTAGCTCTTTATAGTTTAACGCACCAATTACGATTAAATTCAAATAGTTGAAATTCTTAACAATAATTATCTAAAAGTAATTCCACCAAATTTACTTTTTCTCTAATTAAGATTATTGTTAATACTAAATCTATAATCAACATTTAATTAAATTAATTATAACATAAAAAGAAAAAAAAGAAAGATAAACTTTCTAATAATTCTCAGATTTTAATTCTTGATATGATTGAGGATGTGAACAAACTGGACATACTTCTGGAGCTTCTTTTCCAAAATATACATGACCACAATTTCTACATATCCAAATAACTTCTTCATCTCTTTTAAACACAATATTTTCGTTAATATTTCCTAATAATTTAAGATATCTTTCTTCATGATGTTTTTCTATTGCTCCTACACCTTCAAAAAGAGTTGCTATATCATCAAATCCTTCTTCTCTTGCAGTTCTAGCAAATTCTGCATACATATTTGTCCATTCATAGTTTTCTCCATTTGCAGCATCAGTTAAATTTTCTATTGTACTTGGAATGCCATTATTCAATTGTTTAAACCATAATTTAGCATGTTCCCTTTCATTATTAGCTGTTTCTTCAAAAATTGCTGCTATTTGTTCATAACCATCCTTTTTTGCTTTTGAAGCATAATAAGTATACTTATTTCTTGCTTGTGATTCACCAGCAAATGCTTCCATTAAATTTTTTTCTGTCTTAGTACCTTTTAGTTCCATTTTATTTCTCTCCTTTATTTTTTTTTATAATTAAAGACTACTGTAGTTATTTCGTCTTTATTAGTTACTATTTTTATAAACGATTTATTATTGTCTTTTCTTAACTTTAATAAATATATATTTTTATCACTATCAGTATTAGACAACGATGCAAAATAATATTGTTCATTATTATATTTAAAATCATCTATTATCAAATATTTTTTATTATCAGATAATGTTATTATTTTATCTTTCATTATTCTAATCCTACAATATCTGTAACATCTTTTTTGTTTTTATAAGTTATCGTTATTATGTCCCCAGAAACAATAAATGGTAATTTATTCTTTTCTACGTTAATAGAACATTTATATTTTTCTCCATTAGTATCTACAAAATAATAATATGTGGTACCATCTATAACCGCAGTTTTAACTTGAGATATAGTAATCTTTTCTGTTTTTTTATTATCTTTAACAGTATCTGGTACTTCACTAATATAGTTTTCTGAAGCCTTTTCTATTCCTTTTGAAGAATCGGTTACAACTACCTTTTGATAGTCTTCTACATCAACAAAAGCATACATTTTTACTAGACCAGCATTATCTTTTAAACTCATTAAATATGTTGGCTTTCCATTTAAATTTATTAATAACGGAAAAGTAGCTTCATATTCCATTTGTTGTACTTGGCCTTCAGCGCTATCCATTGCAGAATACTCTTCAGCTCCTGGTACAGCATAATAATTCGTATCTTTAGTTCTCATATTTACTAGTATAAATCCAATATTAGATTCATCACTTGCTTTTGAAGTAATTCCTGTATATAAGAAAACATCATCATTCATTATTAAATAATTATATCCATCTGTAGTAGCTACTACATTTTTTTGTCCAAATAATGAATTTAAAAATCCATTTTTATATTGACCCCAATCATCAACTTGGTCAATTATTAAATCAGCACTATAAACATGATCTACCCAAGAAGGAATTTGTTCTAAATCATACTTTTTAGATTCTCCGGTAATTGGGTCTAATATTACAGCTCCTACTATTTCTTTAATTTGTCCTATTCCATAATATTTAACAGTAGGAACTATCCAATAAGGATTTCCTTCATTATCTAATTCAAAATTAGGTGTATCAAAAATAGTACAAGGATAACTAAATCTTAATTTTCTATTTAAATCTTTACTAAAGTATGACGATGGCATATATTGCATACCTTTTTCTAATTTAGTTAATTTTGTCTCTCCATTTACTGAGTTTACTGTAATATAACCTTTTACTCCAGATTTTTTATTAGTAAACCATTTAATTAATCCACCATATTCTAAAGGAGTAACTCTTATTATATTATTATCATAATTTATTTGTGTGTATAAATCTGAAACATAAAATTGACTAACAAGTTCAGGCATTTGGCCCATAACCCTATCTCCCAACTTACGGCTAGATTCTTTATCTAATAAAGGTAATTTAGTAAAATCTACTTCTTCTATATCATTAGAAAAATTAGTTTCTTCATCAACTTTAATACGATTATAATATTTTTTTGATATAAACAATGGTGAAATAATAAGATTAATCATTATAATTATTAATAATATACCTCCACCAATTCCTATCACTATGCCTGCACTTTTAGGAGTGTTAATCTTTCTTGATTGAAAATCTACAATAGTTACGGTAGTTATAAAAACATAACTACATGCTACAAGCATTAAATATAACCAAAAATTTGGACAAGATAAATTTAATGGGGGTAACATAACATAATATAAAATTATTGCAAATATTATTGGCACAATTATTCTTAATTTCTTTATTTTCATTTAATCATCTCTTTAGAATATATTACCACATTTAAAAATAATTATCAATTAAGTAAATATACTTAATAAGAGGAGTATTTATGGAAAAGTTTCCACCTAGTATTAATCCTGAATTATATTCTGTTTTAGGAGCTGTAGTTGCAGTTATAGCGGAAGATGATTTTAACTCTTATGAATTAAATTCAATAGGAAATTGGATTATTTTAGTTGGACAATTTATGTTAACAACTGCAGCTCAGCAGCAATTAATTAATTATAGATATTCAAAAAGTACTGGTAGTAGAATTAAAAGTGATGCACATAATCATCAAATGAGAAACCCAGAAAAAGCTAATAAAAGAGATGTTGACATTTTATATGACATGTTAATTAAAGTAATAAAAGAAGTGGAAATTATAAAAAAAGAATTAGATTAAACTAATTCTATTTTAACTGTTAAAGCATCGTCTCCGATTCTTTCTTTTAATTTAATGATTCTTGTATATCCACCATTTCTAGTTTCATAACGTTTTGCAAGTTCATTAAACACTTTGTCTACAACTCTATTGTCATTTTCTAAAAATGCAAGAGCTTTTCTTCTAGATACTAAAGTACCTTTTTTTCCGTAAGTAATCATTTTATCAACAAATTTACGGGCTTCTTTAGCTCTAGCTTCAGTTGTAACAACGCTTTCGTTTAAAATAATATCTTTTGTTAAAGTACATAATAAACTTCTTCTAACGCGAGATTCTCTTCCAAGTTTTCTATACATTTTGCTACCTCCTAATCACGGAACTTAAGTCCCAATTCCTTTACTTTATCAATTACTTCTTTAAAAGATTTCTTTCCTAAATTACGTATTTTAGTAACTTCTACTTCTTTTTTAGCAATTAAATCTTGTACTGTATGAATATTTGCTCTTTTTAAACAATTATAAGCCCTAACTGAAAATTCTATTTCTTCAATTGGAGTTTCTAATGTTTTAGTTATAGTATCAACTTTCTTTTCTGCCATCATACCTGTTTGATCACTTATACTGTTTAAATCAGTAATAATATTTAAATGTTCAATTAATATTCTACTAGCTAAAGCCATAGCTTCTTCAGGTGTAATTGATCCATTTGTATTTATATGCATTATTAGTTTATCAAAATTTTCATTATGTCCAACACGTGCATTTTCTACTTCATATCTAACTAATTCAACAGGAGAATAAATTGAGTCTATTGCAATAACGCCAACTTTAACGTCTCCTAATTTTTTCTCGTTTTCTTTAGAATCAACATATCCGCGACCATTTGACACTGTCATTTCCATGTCAATTTTACCACCCTTTACTATGTTACAAATAACTAAGTCAGGATTAATAATATCTATATCAGCATCTTTATCAATATCTCCAGCTGTTAAAGTACCTTCTTTACTTGAAGATAATCTAATAATTTTATCTTCGTCAGAATGATTTTTAATTACAATACTTTTTAAAGCTAAAACTATAGTTGTTACATCTTCTACTATTCCATCAATTTTTTGAAATTCATGTAAAACTCCATCAATTTTAACAGATGTAATAGCACTTCCTGGTAAACTAGATAGCATAACTCTTCTTAAAGCATTACCTATTGTAGTACCAAACCCTCTTTCAAGTGGTTCTAATTCAAACTTTCCATAAAAATTATTTTCTTGATATTCTGCTATTTTATATTCTGGTTTTTCAAAACTTATCATATTTTGTTCCTCCCTTATTACTAATTTCTTGGTCTTTTTGGTGGACGACAACCATTATGAGGAATTGGTGTAACATCATTAATTCCTGTTATTTCCAATCCAACTGTTTGCAATGATCTAATTGCAGTTTCTCTTCCGCTACCTAAGCCTTTTACAAATACTTCAACTTTTTTAACTCCTTGATCCATTGCAGATTTTCCTGCTGCTTCAGCACTCATACCAGCAGCAAATGGAGTCTTTTTCTTTGATCCTTTATAACCAATAGTACCAGCAGATGCCCAACTTATTACATTTCCATCTTTATCACTTATTGTAACAACAGTATTATTATATGTTGAATGTATATGAGCATTAGCTTCTGGAACATTCTTCTTTACTTTTCTTTTTCTTCTATTATAAGCCATATTATTTCCTCCTTAATTATTTACCAACTTTTTTCTTGTTAGCAACAACTTTTCCTTTACCTTTTCTAGTACGTGCATTTCTATTTGTTCTTTGTCCATGAACTGGTAATCTTTTTTTATGTCTTGTTCCTTGATAACTATTAATTTCCATTTTAGTTTTAATATTCATTTGAACTTCTCTTCTAAGTTCTCCTTCAACTAAACATTTATCAAGTTCTGTACGTAATGAACTAATTTCATCATCAGTTAATTCTTTTACTTTCTTATCAGGATCTACTTTCGCATTTTTACATATAGTTTTTGCTAAACTAATTCCAATTCCATAAATTGAAGTTAATCCAATGAAAACATGTTTTTCATTAGGTAACTCAATGTTTTTTAAACGTGCCATATCTTACCTCCTATTAACCTTGTGTTTGTTTGTGTTTTGGATTTTCACAAATAACCATTACTTTCCCTTTTCTTCTTATTATTTTACATTTTGCACAAATCTTTTTTACTGATGGTCTTACTTTCATAATTTTCCTCCATTATTTTCTATAAGTTATACGCCCATGTTTTAAATCGTAGGTAGATAGTTCCAAAGATACTGTATCGCCCGGTAAGATGCGAATCATATTCATTCGTATTTTACCAGAAACATGAGCCTCTACAGTATGCTTGTTTTCAAGTTCAACTAGGTATTTACCACCTGGTATTACTTCAATAACTTTTCCTTCAACTTCCACAATATCATTTTGCTTTGCCAAATTTTCACTCTCCCGTTAAAATTTCACAACCATTATCAGTGACTAGAACAGTATGTTCAAAATGTCCTGAAGGACTACCATCTTCTGTTACTATTGTCCAATTATTATCTAGAATACAAATATCTTCATTCCCTAAATTTAACATTGGTTCAATTGCAATGGTCATCCCGGTTTTTAATATTATCCCGTCATTTTTATTTCCATAATTAGGAACATCGGGATCTTCATGTAAATGTGTACCTACGCCATGTCCTACTAATTCTTTTACAACTCCTAGGTTATGTTTTAATGCATAATCTTCTATTGCAGAACCAATAGCACCAACTTTAACACCATTCTTAACTGCTTTAATTCCTTGTTCTAAAGCTTTTCTAGTATGCTCAATTAAATATTGTTTTTCTTTGCTTATACTACCAACAGGAAAAGTATTTGCAGAATCAGAATGATATCCTTTATATATAACACCGATATCTATCGAAATTATATCTCCTTTTTTGAGACTCCTATTACCAGGAATTCCATGTACTACTTCATCATTAATTGAAGTACAGATAGATGCTGGAAATCCTTCATAATTTTTAAAAGAAGGAATTCCACTATTATCTCTAATAAACTTCTCAGCTAACTTATCAAGTTCTAAAGTTGTAATACCGGGTGTTAATTTACTTTCTAAAAACTTATGACAATTATAATTAATTGTCCCAGAAATTTTCATTAACTCAATTTCTTCTTTTGTTTTTACTGTAGTTAACATTAATATTACTTTCTTTCTTCTAATACTTCAACTATTGAAGCAAATGTTTCTTCTGGAGTATCTCCAGCTTTAACTCTATAAACTAAATTTTGTTTTTCATAATAATCTATCATTTCTTTAGAATTACTTAAGAATATATCAAATCTTTGATTAAAGCTTTCTGGATTGTCATCACTTCTAGAAACTAATGTTCCTCCACAATCATCACATACTCCATTTACTTTAGGTTTCATACCTTCAAAAAAAGTATTAAATTGTTTGTTACACTTTTCACAAGCAACTCTTCCACAAGCTCTTTTCATAGCTTCTTCTTTATCAATTTCTAATACAATTACTATGCCCATATCAATATTTAATCTATTAGCTATTTTTTCATATTCTATGGTTTGTTCCATATTTCTAGGAAATCCATCTAATATAAATGATTTATTATTTAAACTTGATAGTTTATTTTCCAAAACCCTATATACAATTTCATCTGGAACTAACTTGCCACTTGTTTGATATTCATTAATAAGTTTTCCATTTTCATCATTATTTTTTACTGCTTCTCTTAAAAGATCACCAGTAGATAAATGAATATATCCATACTTATCCACTAATTTAGCACTTTGAGTTCCTTTTCCTGTCCCAGCAGGTGCAATGAATATTATATTTTTCATATTCTTTTTGATCTCCTTTTATAACTTCTGTTAATCATACTACTAGACATTTGTTTATATGTTTCTAATGCTACACCTACTATAATTAATAATCCGGTTCCTCCTACTGTAACAGTGTTAGGTAATTTGAATATAGTAGAAAATATAATAGGTAGCGCTGCTATAATTACTAAGAATAAACTACCTGACATGGTTAATTTAGATAATATTTTACTAATATAATTAGAAGTATCATTTCCAGGTCTTATTCCAGGTATATAGCCACCATTTTTATTTAAATTCTTACTCATATCTTCGGGTCTCATTTGCATAAATGTATAAAAATATCCAAAAAAGAATATTAAACCTATGTATAAAATGAATCCAGTAAATGTAGTATAACTAATATATTTAGAAATAAAATTACTAAATGCTTCTTTTTTTAAGAATTCCGCAATAGTAGTTGGAATTGCTATTAATGTTGAAGCAAATATAACGGGAATTACACCAGCAGAATTAATTTTTACTGGTAAAAATGTCTGTTGAGCTCCATACGCACTATTAGTTCTATTTGAATATTGAATAGGAATTCTTCTTTCTGCTTCTTGAACATAAATAATTCCAACAATAATTATTAAATAAACTAATATAAATAATGCAAATCCACCAATTCCTAAATAAATATTAGATGATGAAACTACTATTGAATTAAATGCAGTTTTAAACATATTTGGCATAGTTTGAATTATACCAGCCATGATTAAAAGAGATATTCCATTTCCTATTCCTTTATTAGTTATTTGATCTCCTAGCCACAATAGGAATGCTGTTCCAGCAGTTAATATAACTGTAGTTTTAATTATTTCTATTGTTGAAGTTGATCCTAAAAAAGCAACAGAGAATGCATAACCTTGAATTAATGCAAATATAATACCTAAGTATCTATTAATAGCATTAATCTTTTGGCGACCAGTATATCCTTCTTCTTTCAATTCACTAAAATATGGAATAATATCCATCTCTAATAATTGTGTAATGATTGAAGCAGTAATATATGGTGAGACTCCTAAAGCGAATATTGAAAAGTTCTTTAAAGCGCCTCCAGCCATTAAGTTTAACAATTCTAAAAAACCTAATTCTCTAGTAATTGCTTTTGCTCCAGGTACAGTAATATTTGTTCCTAGAGAAAAAATTAATAAACATAATAAAGTAAACAATATTCTTTTTCTTAAATCTTTATTTGATGAAGAAAATATTTGCTTAACGAACTTCATTAAATCACCTCAGTTTTTCCGCCTGCTTCTTCTATTTTTGAAACAGCTTTAGTAGAAAAACGATTTGCTTTAATAGTAATTTTCTTTTCTAAAGTTCCATTAGCAAGTACTTTTAAACCACTTAGCTCTTTCTTTATTATTCCTTTTTCTTTTAATAATTCTAATGTAATTACATCACCATCATTAAATTTATTTAAATCAGATAGATTAATAATTGCAAATCTAGTAGCGAATCTTTTATTATTAAATCCTCTTTTTGGTAATCTTCTATATAATGGTGATTGTCCTCCTTCAAACCAAGCAGGAACTTTTCCACCACTTCTAGCTAGTTGTCCTTTTTCTCCACGTGTAGATGTTTTTCCCATTCCACTTCCTGGCCCACGGCCAACTCTTTTAATTGCTTTTCTTTCTGGAGAAGGTTGTAAATTATTTAATTTCATATTATAACTCCTCAACTTTCTTACCACGTAGTTGTGCAACTCTTTCTGGAGTTTTTTGCATTTTTAAAGCCTCTATTGTAGCTTTTGCAGTATTTACTTTTGTATTACTTCCTAATGATTTAGAAGTAATATCTTTAATACCTGCTAATTCAACAACTGCTCTAACTGAGCCTCCAGCAATAACACCAGTACCTTCTTTAGATGGTTTTAATAAAACCTTAGATCTACTGCAAGTACCTATTGCTTCATGAGGAATAGTTCTATTATCTACTAAAGCAATCTTAATTACATTTTTATTAGCTGCTTGAATAGCTTTATTAATAGCTGTAGGAACTTCATTTGATTTTCCTGAACCTATACCAACTAATCCTTTACGATTTCCAACAACAACTGTTGCAGAGAAACGGAAATGACGACCACCTTTTGTAACTTTAGTTACTCTTGATAGCGAAATAACAGCATCTTCTAATAATTTTTTCTTTTGATCATTATTAAAGTTTCTGTCTCTATTATTTCTATTATTGTCTCTTTTGAAATCTTTCTTTGTTAAAACTTTTTCTTCTTTAACTTGTGTTTCAATTTCATTTTTTTCAACTTTTTCTTCCATCATTACCCTCCTTAAAACTCTAATCCATTTTCACGTGCAGCATCAGCTAATGCTTTTATTCTTCCGTGATATAGATATCCACCACGATCAAATACTACAGATTTAATCTTAGCAGTTTTAGCTTTTTTAGCAATATCAGCACCAACTAATGAAGCGCCTTCAATATTACCACCATTTTTAATTTTTAAAGCAACTGATGAAGAACTAACTAATGTTTTTCCAGTCGTATCATCAATTATTTGAGCAAATATTTGAGAGTTTGAACGAAATACATTTAATCTTGGCATTTCTTTAGTTCCATTAATTTTATTACGAACTCTTATATGTCTTCTTAGTCTTGCACTATTTTTTGATTCTTTATTTATCATAATTACTCACCTAAGCCGCTTTCTTACCTTCTTTACGACGAATATATTCATCTTTGTAACGAATACCTTTACCTTTATAAGGCTCTGGTTCTCTTACTTTTCTTATATTTGCCGCAAATTCAGTTACTTCTTGTTTATTTATTCCACTAATTTTTAAATCAGTGTTACCTTCTTGACTAACACTTAATCCAGCAGGTATTTTTATTTCAACTGGATGACTATACCCAGCATTAATAGCAATTACATTACCTTTAATGTTAAATCTATATCCAACACCAATAGCTTCTAAACTTTTTTCATAACCATTAGTTACTCCTATAATCATATTGTTAATTAATGAATTATAAGTTCCATGTAATTGTTTAACATGTTTAACTTCTGAAGATCTTTCAGTAATTATTTTACCATCTATTTCTTTTACAGTTATACAGTTATCATAATTTAATTTTAATTCTCCTTTAGGACCTTTAACTGTTACAATATTATTTTCAATAGTAATAGTAACTCCTTCTGGAATAATTAATTCTCTTTTACCAATTCTACTCATAATTAATTTTCCCTACCAAATATAGGCAAGTACTTCTCCTCCTAGATTTTTACTTCTAGCTTCTTTATCAGTCATTAATCCTTCTGAAGTTGAAATAATTGCAATTCCTAATCCATTTAGTACACGAGGAATTTCATTATTTTTAGCATATACACGTAATCCTGGTTTACTAATTCTTTTTAATCCAGTAATTAC
>CAYNLX010000004.1:0-29173 GCA_964398265.1 uncultured Muribaculaceae bacterium
TGAAATTACTCCAGGAAATTTTATTTTTAGAACAATAGAATTTGAACAAATGGAACATCAATTATTTTGTAAACCAGGAACAGATATAGAAAATTATGAATATTATAAAAAATATGCATTAGATTTTTTAACAAATTTGGGAATTAAAAAAGAAAATTTAAGATATCACGATCACGATAAATTAGTGTTTTATGCTAAAGGTGCATGTGATATTGAATATAAGTTTCCATTTGGATTTTCTGAATTATGGGGTACTCATAATAGAACTGATTATGATTTATCAAGACATCAAATGTTTTCTTCAAAATCAATGGAATATTTAGATCCAGTTACTAATGAAAAATATATTCCTTATGTTATAGAATCTTCAGTTGGGTGTGATAGAATGTTCTTAGCTTTCTTATGTAATGCATATCATGAAGAAAAATTAAATGACGGGGAAACTAGAGAAGTATTATCATTACATCCATATTTAGCACCATATAAAGTAGTAATCCTTCCTCTTATCAAAAAATATCATGGAGATAAAGCAAAAAATTTATTTGAAAAACTTTCTAAAAATTTTATGTGTTTATATGATGAATCTGGTAGTATAGGTAAGAGATATAGAAGAGCGGATGCAATTGGTGTTCCATTTGCAATAACGATTGATGATGAAACAATGGAAAAAAATATTGTTACTATTAGAAACAGAGATAATATGGAACAAATAAGTATAAGCATTGATGACCTAAAATTATACATAGAAGAGAGAATTAAAATGTAGATAGTTTTTAAAACTATCTTTTAATTTACAAATAATATATGTAAATAATGATGTAAATATATTATTTTATATGTAAAAAAGTATATATTAAAAGTAAAATAATGGTAAAATATACTTATAGATAAATTGAGGTGTATTATGAAAAACTTATTATTTAATTTAAAGGAATTAGTTGATATTATATCAATATCTGATATTATTTTTTTATTACTTGTTTTAATATTAATAATTTTAATTGTTACAATGTTTTATATTTTTAAACTAGGACAAGAATATGTTTATGTAGAAAAAGAAAAGAAAACTAATGAGAATTATAAACCTTTTGTAGAAAACCCAGACAATCTTATAGAGGTTGCAAATGCTTTAGAAGAGAATAATTCTTCTTTAAATATTAATAATAATTCTTATGAAGAAGAACAAGAAGAAAATGCAATTATTAGTTATGATGAATTAATAAAAAATGCTGATAAGTTTTCTATACAATATGATGATGAAGAAGATTATGATGGGATAAAAGTTAGAAAAATTGATTTAGAGCCTTTTAATTTTAAAATAGAAGAACCTTCTGATATCGCTAAAGTAAAAGTAATTAGTTATGAAAAAGAAGAAGCTTTTTTAGAGGCATTAAAAACTTTACAAAAAAATTTAATATAAGCCTGTATTTGGCTTTTTTTATTTAAAGGAGGACAAAATGAAATATTTTATTAAAACATTAGGATGCAAAGTTAATTCTTATGAAAGTGAAATTATTAAAGAACAATTAGAAGATGCTAATTATATTTCTTCATTAGAAAATGAAGCAGATGTAATAATTATTAATACTTGTAGTGTTACAAATACTGCTGATAACAAATCTTTAAAATATATTAGAAGTGCAAGAAGAAATAATAAGAAAGCAATTTTAATAGTATGTGGATGTTCTTCAGAAAATAAAAAAGAGTATTTATTAGATTTAGGAGTAAATATATTAATTGGAAATAAAGATAAATCAAATATTATAAACTATATAAATTCTTATAAAGAAAATAAAAAGCCAATAACCAAATATTATGACTTAAGAAATGAACAATTTGAAAATATGGTTTTAAAAAGTAATGATACAAAAGTAAGAGCTTTTGTTAAAATACAAGATGGTTGTGATAATTATTGTAGCTATTGTATTATACCTTTTTTAAGAGGAAAAATAAGAAGCAAAGATTTTAATACTGCAATTAGTGAAATAAATAATTTAGTAAAACTTGGACATAAAGAAATAGTATTGACAGGAATACACACTGGTAGCTATGGAAGAGGAACTAATTATGATTTAGTTGATCTAATTAATATTATTAGTGTTAATAATGATTTAAAAAGAATAAGAATCTCTTCGATAGAAATAACTGAAATAAATGACAAATTTTTAAAGATGTTAAATAATAATAAAGTTGTTTGTAATCATTTACATATTCCTCTACAAAGTGGAAGTGATGATATTTTAAAACTTATGAATAGAAAATATGATTTAAATTATTATAAAAAAATAATTAATAAAATTAGAAAAATAAGACCTACTATAAATATTACCACGGATGTAATAGTAGGATTTCCTAATGAGACAGATAAATCATTTAACAATACTTTAAAGTTTTGTAAGAAGATGAAATTTGGTAAAATACATGTATTTCCTTATTCTAAGAGAGATAAAACCAAGGCTAGTATTATGTCTAATCAAGTTGAGGAATATGTAAAAAAAGAGAGAAGCAAAAAGTTAATTCAATTATCAGATAAATTGGAAAATAAATATTATAAAAGATTTAAAAATAAAATTGGATTTGTTTTAATTGAAGAAGTTAAAGAAAACTATTCAATTGGAATGTCTTCTAATTATATTAAAGTTAAAATTAATTCTAAATTAGAATTAAATGAGTTATATAAGGTAAAAATTATTTGTGTTAATGCTTTACAAACAATTGGTAAAGTAATTGAATAATTATTATAATATTGATATAATAATTATGTAAGATAAAGGAGATAGCTATGAAAGATATAAGTGAATATGATATAAGTGAAAATAATAATCCATTAGGAAGAGTAGTAATAAATGATGGAGTATTTATAAGAATGGTTAATGACAAACATAAAGAAGAAAAAGAAAGAGAAGAACAAGAAAAATTATCTGAGCAAAGAGAGAAAATTGAAGCTATAAAAGCAAGAAAAGCTTTACAAAGAAAGCAAAGAATATTAGGCGGTACTTTAGCAGCTGTTGCATTAGTAGGATCTTACTTTTTTGCTAAACATATCATAGAAACAACTCCAGATCCTTATTCTACTGCTGTTTCTTCAGTTGATGAAGTTAGGGATTATTTAAAAAATGATAATAATGAGTCAGCATATATTAAAGCAGAACAATTACTATCTAATCCATATTTAAGCGATGAAGATAGAAGATTTATAGAAGAATTTATAAACAATTCAAGACAAACTGTTGCAGATAGATCTATAAGTAATGGATTTTAATCTTAAATGATTAAAATTTTTTTTAATAGTTTGACAAACAAATGTTTTGATTGTATTATCTTAATAGGTGATAAAGTTGAATTACATCAAAGGAAAATTTAGATCAAGTATATATAAAAATAATAATGGATATTACGTAGGATTGTTTAAAATAAAAGAAACTAATGATAAAGAAATGGAAGATTATTTAAATAAAACTGTAACATTTACCGGATATTTTTCTAATTTAAATACAGAAGATACATATATCTTTTACGGGAAGTATATTTATCATGAGAGATATGGGTTCCAATATCAAGTATCTTCTTACGAAAAAAAAGTACCAGAAGGAATAGATGGTATAATAGAATTTTTATCAAGTGATTTAATAAAAGGATGCGGAGAAAAAACTGCATTTAATATTGTAGAAATGTTTAAAGAAGAGTCTTTAAATGTTATTAAAAGTGGTTATGAAAATCTTTTATTAGTAAAAGGAATTACAGAAAATAGAGCTAAAAAAATATATGAATCAGTTATTAATTATTCTTCTACTGATGAATTGATAGTGGAATTAAAAACAATTGGCTTTTCAATTCAAGAATCTTTAAATATAATAAATAAATATTCTGATGTAATAGAAATAGCAAAGAATAATACATATGAATTTATTGATTCAGTTTCATTTAATAAATTGGATGAAATATATTTAAAATATAATGTAGCCAATTCTGATATTAGAATTAATGCTTGTATTATTGAATCAATGAAATCTTTATGTTTTTTTAATGGGGATACTTATTTATTTATTGATGAGATAATTAAATATATTGATAATGTTTATAATATAAAAGAAGAAATTAATAGTAATATTTTAAAGTTAATCGATGATAAAAGAATAATAAAGTTGGATGATAAGTATTTTTTAAATGAATATCATGAAATGGAAAAGAATATTGCTAAATCTTTATCTAGGATTAACAATCAAGATAAAAATAAAATTAAAAACTTTAAAGATAAAATAAATGAATTAGAAGAACTTTATAAAGTTAATTATAGTAAGAATCAAGAAGATGCTATACAAACAGCATTAGAAAATAATATTTCTATCATAACAGGGGGACCTGGTACCGGTAAAACTACAATAATTAATGCCATAGTTAAGTTATATATACAAATTAATAAAATAAATCCTTTTGAAGTAAGTAACAGAATTGCTTTAATTGCACCTACTGGTCGTGCAAGTAAAAGAATGAGTGAAACAACTTTATTTGGAGCTATGACAATTCATAGATATTTAAAATGGAATAAAGAAACTAATAGTTTTGGTATAAATGAAGAAAATAAACAAAACCATGAATTAATCATTATTGATGAAACAAGTATGATAGATACTTTCTTATTTGATTCATTATTAAAAGGCATTAATTCAAACGTAAAAGTAATTTTAGTAGGAGATTCTTTTCAACTTCCTTCAGTTGGTCCAGGTTTAATTTTAAATGACTTAATTGAATCAAATAAAATTAAACATATTGAATTAACTAAGATTTATAGGCAAAGTAAGAATTCTTATATTCCAATTCTAGCTAAAGAAATAAAGGAACAAAAATTAAGTGAGAACTTTAAAGAACAAAAAGATGATTATAATTTTATTAGTGTTAATGATATAAATATAAAAAAAGTTATAGTTGATATCTGTGAAAAATGTATTTCTAAAGGGTTCAACGAAAAAGATATGCAAATACTTATACCAATGTATAAAGGAGAAAACGGAATAGACAATATTAATTTATTATTAAAAAATATTTTTAATCCAAAAGAAAATAAAAAAGAAATAAGAATTGGTGATGTTTTTTTTAGAGAAAATGATAAAGTTTTACAGTTAGTTAATGATCCAGATAATAATGTTTATAATGGAGATATTGGTTTTATTGAAGAAATATATGATAATAATAAAAAATATATTTTATGTGTAAATTTTGATGGTAATTATGTTGATTATAAAAAAGAAGATTTAAGTAGATTGAAGCACGCTTATGCTATATCTATTCATAAGAGTCAGGGAAGTGAATTTAATCATGTAATTATTCCTATTACTAAATCTTATAATAAAATGTTATATAATAAAATAATTTATACCGGAGTAAGTAGAGCAAAAAAAAGTTTAGTTTTATTAGGGAACGAAGATTATTTAATTAATGCTATTAAAAATAATTATAGTATTAATAGAAAAACTAATTTAATTTTCCAATTAAATGAATATTTTAATTAATTTAGTTAATCCTAAAAGTAAATGGAGGGATTAATTTTGAAAATGAAAAACACTGCTATTGCGATGGGATTAGGTGCTATAAGTGCACTAGGCATAACTTTTTTAATGTCAAATAAAAAAGTGCAAAAGAAAACAAAAAAAATGGTAAACGGTGCAGTAAATAATATAGAAAAAAAATATGAAGATTTTATGTAAACCCAATTTAATATTGGGTTTTTAAATTAATTGACAAAATGTTTAATGATTATGATATAATTTTAATAGAGGTGTTAGAATATGAAATTACCTTTTAAAAAAGAAAAATTAGATATAGAAAAAATTAACGATTCTGTTAGTCTTTTAAATAAAATATTAAAAATATTATTTATTTTAATGATAGTTGGAGTTATATTATTAGGAACCTTAATATTTAAAGAATGGCATGTAATTCCTTTTATTAAAACTTTACTAAGTGTATGTGCACCATTATTTATTGGTTTTGTTATTGCGTGGCTGTTTAATCCAATAGTGTCTGCATTACAAAAAATGGGCGTTAAAAGAATTTTAGGAACTATATTGGTATATTCAGTAATTATATTAATTATAGTAATATTCTTTTGGGCACTAATTCCTATGATAGTATCAGAATTTAATGATTTAGTAGGCGTTATTCCAAATATTTTAAATAAGATAAAAGATTCAGCCAGTTCTTTTTTAGATAATTTTAATGATATAAAAGGATTAGACTTAAGTAGCGTTAAAACCAATGTCTTTAATACTATTGAAAACTTTGCAACTGATATTACTATTAATTTACCGAATACTTTCTTTTCAATTGTATCAAGTTTATTTAGTGGAGCTAGTTTATTTTTAATTAGTATGATAATAGGCTTTTACATGTTATTAAATTTTGATGGAACAACTAAACATTTTTTATCATTACTACCAAAGAATAAGAGACATGATGCTGACGAATTAATAACAGAGATTAGTACACAATTATTTAAATACGTTAAAGGTGTATTTATAATTGCAACTGGTATTTTTATAATTTGTTCACTTGGTTTTAGTATTATAGGATTAAAAGCCCCTTTACTATTTGGATTGTTTTGTGGTATAACAAATATTATTCCTTATATTGGACCGTATTTAGGTGGTACTCCAGCTGTCATTGTTGGTTTAACTCAAAGTCCTTTAACAGGTATATTAGCATTAGTTATTGTAGCAGTGGTTCAAATTATTGAGGGAAATGTATTACAACCAATTATAATGAGTAAAACTATGAAGTTACATCCAGTTTCTATTATTATTGGATTGATAGTATTTGGATATTTTTTTGGAATAACAGGTATGGTATTAGCTACACCAGTTATATCATTATTAAAAATATTATATAGATATATATCAAAAGCAATAGAAGAAAAGAAAAAGAAAATAGTTGAAGAACAAGAATAAATAGATTATTATTGTACATAGAGAGTTAGTATTTTGGTGAAAGCTAATTACAATAAAATTTATTATGCTATCTTGGGAGACTATTCGGCAAAAACCGTTATTTTAATTAAGTAAAAAAAAGGATGGTACCGCATATTTTGCTCCTTGGCAAGTATGTGGTATTTTTTATTGAATGGAGAATTGATATGAAAAAATTAAATGGAAAAGAATTAAAAAAAGAATATTTTGATTATTTTACAAAGCATAATCATGTATTGATTGATAGTTCATCTTTGATACCGGAAAATGATCCTACTGTTTTATTTACTACAGCAGGAATGCATCCTTTGGTACCATATTTAAAAGGAGAACTTCATCCCTGTGGAAAACGATTAGTAGATGCTCAAAAATGTATTAGAACAAATGATATTGATGAAGTAGGAGATTCTTGTCACTTAACATTTTTTGAAATGTTAGGTAATTGGTCTTTGGGAGATTATTTTAAAAAAAGATCTATAGAAATGAGTTATGAATTTTTAACTAAAAATTTAGAAATAGACTCTGATAAATTGTATTTTTCTTTATTCCAAGGAAACGAAAAAATACCAAAAGATTTAGAAAGCTATGAAACATATAAGTTTTTAGGAGTTAAAGATGATCACATATATTTTTATCCTGAAAGTGAAAATTTTTGGATACTAGGAAGTGGTATTGGCCCATGTGGAACTGATACAGAAATGTTTTATGATACAGGAAAAAAGCCATGTTCTTCGAATTGTGGTCCTTCTTGTAGTTGTGGTAAATATTTAGAAATATGGAATAATGTATTTATGCAATATTTAAAAGATGAGAATGGTAATATTACAGAATTAAAGCAAAAAAATGTTGACACTGGAATGGGATTTGAAAGAGTATTATGTATTTTAAATGGTGTAGATTCTGTGTACGATACAGAATTATTTCTCAATATTAAAAATAAATTAATTAGTTTAAGTAATATTGCATATATAGATAATCCGACAAGTTATAGAATTGTAATGGATCATGTAAGAGCAAGCGTATTTATTCTAGGAGATAATAAAGCAATTATTCCTTCTAATACTGGACAAGGTTACGTTTTAAGAAGATTAATTAGAAGAGCAATTAGACATTTAAGAAAATTAAATATATCTGAAAAGGTATTATGTGATTTAGCTACTATTATTATTAATGATTATAAAAATAATTATAATGAATTATATAATAATAAAGATTTTATTTTTAATGAATTGATTAAAGAAGAACATAAATTTAATAACACTTTAGTAAGTGGAGAAAGAATGTTTAATAAAATGATTAGAAATTTAAATGACAACACGTTAAGTGGAATAGATGCATTTAAACTTTTTGATACTTTTGGTTTTCCTTTAGAAATGACTATTGAACTAGCTAAAGAACATAATATAAATGTTGATGTTGAGGGATTTAATAACAGATTTAAAGAACATCAAAATATATCTAGAACAATTGATACTGGATCATTTAAAGGCGGTTTAGCAGATCAAAGCTATGATTCTACAAAGTATCATACATGTGCTCATTTAATTTTAGCAAGTTTGCAAAAAATGTTTGGAAAAGATGTTATTCAAAAAGGTTGTAACATTACAAGTGAAAGAATAAGATTTGATTTTAATTTAGATCATAAGATGACTAATGAAGAAATTAGAGAATTAGAGGGTTTAGTTAATGATGCTATTATTAAAGATATTCCTGTTACTATGAAAGAAATGACAATAGAAGAAGCAAAATTAGAGCATGCACATGGTACATTTGAAAACAAGTATGGAGAATTAGTTAAAGTTTACACTATTGGAGATGTTTCTAAAGAAATATGCGGTGGACCTCATGTTAATAGTACAAAAGAACTTGGTAAGTTTAAGATAATTAAAGAAGAATCTTCTGCAGCAGGAATAAGAAGAATAAAAGGGATATTAAATTAGTTTTAATAGAATTATTTAGTTATATGCTTATTTCCTATAATAAACTTCAATATTTCATTAATGATGAAGTAATTGGTGAAACAGAAAAAATAAAAAATTAACTATGTAAGATGCTTTTTAGCATCTTTTATTATAGTTGTAATAATAAAAAAATAATGATAAAATAGTAATATATTATCGAGGTGGTAGTATGAATGAAGAAACTAGTTTATTTAATGTATCTGAAGTAAAAAATAGTGTTATTACTTCGACTCTTAATGATGTATATGATGCATTACAAGAAAGAGGATATAACCCAGTTAATCAAATAGTAGGTTATCTAATTAGTGGAGATCCTGGATATATTTCTAGTCATAAAGAAGCTAGAAGTAAAATTACTAAACTAGATAGAAGTGAAATAGTAGAGATTTTGTTATCATCTTATATGGAGAATAAATGAGATATTTAGCATTAGATTTAGGAACTAAAACTTTAGGAATAGCCGTTTCAGATAAAACAAATAGTTTGTCTAGTTCTTTAGGAACAATAAAATATAATAAATATGAAGATTTAATTAAGGAAATACAAAATTTATTAACAAAATATGATATAGATAAAATAATCTTAGGATTTCCTAAAAATATGAATAACACAGTGGGAGAAGCAGCAGAAAGAACTTTAAAATTTAAAGAAGTTTTAGAAAATAATTTTGATAACGAAATAATCCTAATTGATGAAAGATTATCTACAGTTGAAGCAGAGAATATATTACTAATAAATGATATGAGTAGAATGAAAAGAAAAAAAATCATTGATGGTGTAGCAGCAATGATAATATTAGATACATATTTAAGAATGAAAGGAAATGAAGAAAATGGAAGAAAATAATAAAGGAAAATTTAAAATTAAGAATGATGAAGGAAAAGAAGTAGAATGCGAAGTATTATTTACTTGTGAATTAAAAGAAACTGGAAAGAATTATATTGTTTATACAGACAATACAAAAGATGAAGCAGGAGACATTAAATGTTATGCTTCAATATATGATCCCAAAGGAAATAATGATGAATTATTGCCAGTTGAAACCGATAAAGAGTGGGATTTACTAGAAAAAGTATTTGAATCTATAGATAAAAAAATGGATGACGAAATTGCATCTAAAATAAAAGATTCAGAAGAGAAATAATTAAAATGAAAAAGAAAAAAATAATTTTGGTTTTAATAATACTATTTCTTTCTTTTTTTGTTTTAGGATTATCAATATATTTTTATTTATTAAGCCCAGTATCAAATAAGAAAGCAACTATAGAATTTGAAATATTAAATGGTACAAGTAGCAATATAGTTATATCAAATTTATATGATAATAATTTAATAAGAAATGAAGTAATTGCAAAAATACATTTTAAATTACATAAATATTCATTTAAAGCTGGTACATATCAAATAAGTGGTAATTTAAATACTAAGACAATTTTCACTTACATTAGTAATAGTAGTAATAATATAGAGAATAAAGGTATTACTATTACATTTCCTGAAGGAAAAAGAATAACTCATTTTGCTAAAATTATATCTAAGTATTTTGATTATACTGAAGATGAAGTTATACAAGTAATAAATGATAAAGAATATATTAATTCTTTAATAGAAAAATACTGGTTTTTGACAAATGATGTATTAAATGATAAAATTTATTATGCACTTGAGGGATATTTATTTCCAGATACATATAATTTCAAAAAAGACGTATCAATAAAAGATATAATTAATGTTTTATTAAATGAAACAGAAAAGAAATTAAATAGTATTAGAAATGAAATTGAATCAAGTGAATATAATGTTCACGAAATATTATCTATGGCATCTATTATTGAACTAGAAGGTGTTACTGAAAGTGACAGATTAATTATATCTCAAGTAATACATAAGCGTTTAAATATTGGAATGAGTCTTGGAATGGATGTAACAACTTATTATGCTTTAAAAGAAGAAATGAGTGTAAGTGATAGTGCATTAAATTATAATGTTGATAATGCATATAATACAAGGGGACCTAATATGGCGGGAAAATTACCTGTGGGTCCAATATGTAATCCTTCATTAATGTCTATTAAAGCGGCATTAAATCCAAGTGATACTGATTACTTATATTTTTATGCAGATGTTAAAACTGGTAAAGTATATTTTACAAAGACATTAAGTGAACATGAGCAAACTATAAGAGAAGTAGGATGATTATATAATGAAACAAACAATTTTAGATATGGAAACATATGCTAAAGAAAATAATGTTCCAATAATAGAGAAAGATTCTATTACATTTATAATGAAATATATTAAATTAAATAATGTAAAAAATATTCTTGAAATAGGCTCTGCTATTGGATATTCTTCAATTTTAATGGCATCTGTTAGTGATGATATTAAAGTTACCACAATTGAAAGAGATAATTCTAGATATATGGAATGTTTGAAGAATGTAAAAAAATGTGATTTTGAAAAGAAAATTGATGTAGTATTACAAGATGCGTTAGATATTAATTTATCAAATGTAAATTATGATTTAATATTTATTGATGCTGCTAAAGGTCAAAATATAAAGTTTTTTGAAAAATTTAA
The DNA here is from genome assembly GCA_964398265.1 of uncultured Muribaculaceae bacterium. Taxonomy (GTDB): domain Bacteria; phylum Bacillota_I; class Bacilli_A; order RF39; family UBA660; genus CAYNLX01. The sequence goes on from CAYNLX010000004.1 coordinate 11,504, forward strand.
ATATTTTTTAAGTAATAATGGAGTAATAATTACTGATAATATTAAATTTCATGGATATGTTGGAAGTAAGAAAGCTATTGAAAGCAAAAATTTAAATGCTTTAGTTGGAAAAATAGAAGAATATATTGAATTTTTAAAGAATAATGAAGAATATACCACAAAATTTTATGATATAGGAGATGGATTAGCTGTAAGCTATAAGAATAGAAATGAATAAATTATTAATTACAATAAATAATAAAGATTATATTGATGATTTTAAAAGCAACGGTATTGATACCTTTGCTTTTCCTTTAAGTGGTTTTTCTATTGGCTATGAAAATTATTTTGATATAAAAGAAGTTATAGATGATTCATACATTATTATTAATAGAATGTTAGATACTAAATCTGTTGAATTATTAAAACAATTAGATTTTTCTAAAATAAAAGGAATATTATTTGAAGATTTAGCAGTTTATAATATTTTTAAAGATAGTAATTTAGAATTAATATATTTGAATAGTCATTTTTCTACTAATGTAGGAAGTATTAATTATTGGTTAAAAGAAAATATGAAAAGTATAGTTATAAGTAGTGATATAACCGAAGAAGAAATAGAAAATATAGTAAATAAATGTAATGGATTATGTACAATTTTTCTTTTTGGATTAAATATGATAATGTACTCTAGAAGATATTTATTAACTAATTATAATAATTATTATAATTTAGATAATAAAAATATATTAGATATAAAGAATAATAATATAAATTTTTTTGTTTATGAAAATGAATTTGGAACAGTAATTTTTAATAAAAAAATTTATAATGGTAGTGTTTTATATAACCAATTAGATCATGATAAAATAAAATATTTTTATATTAATGATTCTTTTATTAATCATGATATTGTTATGGAATTTATTTCATCACTAAAAGAAAAAGAAGTATTTATAAATGATTTATGTGATAATGGATTTTTATATAAAGAAACAGTTTTTAAAGTAGGTGATTTTGATGCCTGAGTTATTAGCACCAGCTGGTGATATGGAGAGATTAAAGATAGCTCTTTTATATGGCGCTGATGCAGTATATATTGGAGGGAAAGATTATTCTTTAAGAGCAAATGCAAAAAACTTTAGTATAACTGAAATTGAAGAAGCAATAAAATATGCTCATAATTTAAATAAAAAGGTTTATGTAACTGTAAATATAATATTTCATGATAAGGATATTTCTGGATTAAAAGATTATTTAAATGAATTATCTAGAATAAATGTTGATGGTATTATGTTTTCTGATATTGTAGTTTTAAATATTATTAAGGAAAATAACATTAATCTTAATTATTTTTTATCCACTCAGGCCAGTACATTAAATTATGAAGCAGCTAAATATTGGGAAAGTATTGGAGTAAAAAGAATTGTATTAGCTAGAGAAGCTTTAATTGAAGATATAAAAAAAATTAAAGAAGAGACAAATTTAGAAGTAGAAACTTTTATTCATGGAGCAATGTGCGTTAGCTTTAGTGGAAAATGTGTTATGAGTAATTACGCCACTAATAGAGATTCAAATAGAGGAGGATGCGCTCAAATATGTAGATGGGCATTTGATACTAATAATCAAAAATATTCTATGACTCCTAAAGATTTAAATATGGTAAAGTATATAGAAAGCATGATAGATATTGGAATTGATTCATTTAAAATCGAAGGAAGAATGAGATCAATATATTATATTGCTACAATAGTTAATATATATAAAAATTTGATTAATAAAATTGTAAACAAAACTAATACTATTGAATATACTAATTATTGTATTAACATATTAAATAGGTGTGCTAATAGAGATTCCACTAGTCAATTTTATAAAAATATTCCAGGTATTAATGAGCAATATTTTATTAATGACAATATTGAGGTATCTAATCAAGACTTTTTAGGAATAATTAAATATTATGATAAAGAAAATAATATTGTTACAATTGAACAAAGAAATTATTTCAAAGTTGGAGATGAAGTGGAATTTTTTGGACCAAGCATAGATACATTTTCATATAAAATAGAAGAATTATATGATAATGATATGAATAATATAGAAATAGCAAATCATCCTCAAATGGTAGTAAAAATGCCTATAAAAACTGAATTATTTGAGTGTGATATGATGCGTATAAAAGTATTTGACAAACAAGATTAAATAATGTATTATTAGTGTACTGATTTTTTTAGAAAGTGGTGATTATTGTGGCAGGAAAGAAAGAATGTTTATTAACTGCTAATGGATATTTAGAACTTGAGACAGAACTAAATGATCTACGTTTAAATAAAAGACCTGAAGTTATCAATGCTATTAAAGAAGCAAGAGCGCTAGGTGATTTATCTGAAAATGCTGATTATGATTCTGCTCGTAATGATCAAGCTCAATTAGAAGCAAGAATTAAAGAATTAGAATATATGTTAGAACATGCAACTATTATAGAAGAAGGAAAAAAAGATAAGGTAAATGTTGGAACTACTGTGACTTTAAACTATGTAGATGATGATGAAACTGATGAATATAAAATTGTTGGTTCTATGGAAGCTGATCCATTAAATAATAAAATATCTAATGAGAGTCCAATAGGAGTTGCAATAATGGGACGTAAAGTTGGAGATATCATTAATGTTGAAAGTCCTAATGGTTCTTATAAAGTTAAAATAATAAGTATAGCATAATAATAAACTTATAATTTACTTATAAGTTTTTTTTTAGTATAATAAATAGGTATTTAAGGAGGAAAATTATGAAAAATGTACATGAAATTGAAATAAAAATTGAAGGAAAAGATTGGGAAAATTATTTAGACAAAGCTTTTAAGAAACAAGTGAAAGATGTAAAAGTAGATGGTTTTAGAAAAGGTTCTGTACCAAAAGACGTATTTATTAAAAAATTTGGAATAGAAAAACTATATATGGATGCTGTTGATAGTGCTGTAGGAACTGCATTTGATAAAGCAATAAAAGATAGTAAATTAACTCCTTTTGTTGAACCAAAAGTTGACATTAAAGGTATAAGTGATTCTACTTGTATTTTTAGTTTTACTATTATTACTAAACCTGATGTAAAATTGGGACAATATAAAAATTTAAAAATAAAAAAAGATGTTGCAATTATTACTAAAGAAGAGATAAATAATGAAATAGATTCTTTAAGAAATAAATATGCAGAAATTATAATTAAAGAAAAAGGAACAGTAAAAAATGGTAATACTACTGTAATAGATTTTGAAGGAAAAGTAGATGGAAAAATTTTAGAAGGTGGAACTGGAGAAAATTATCCATTAGAAATTGGTTCTAATACATTTATTCCAGGATTTGAAGAAAAATTAATAGGAATGAAATTAAATGATACAAAAGAGATTGAATTAACTTTTCCAGAGAATTATGTTGAAGATTTAAAAGGTAAAAAAGTTATATTTAAAGTTACTATTAAAGAAATTAAAGAAAGAAAATTACCAGAAATAAATAAAGATTTTTATTTAGACCTTGGATATGAAAATATTAAAACTAAAGATGATTTTGAAAAAGAAATTGAAGCTAGTTTAAAAGATAAAAAAGAATCAGAAATTGAGGATAAATATATAGAAAGTATTTTAGATAAAGCTTCTAGCAATATGAAAGTAGAAATAAATGATGAAATAATTGATGATGAAGTTCATAGAATGATGCATCAAATGGAAGATCAATTAAAAATGCAAGGATTAACTATGGATCAATATTTTGAATTTACTAAATCATCTCATGAAGATATGCATAAAAGTATGGAACCAGAAGCTACTAAGAGAGTAAAATATCGTCTTTTACTTGATAACATATGTGAAGAAGAAAAGATTGAAGTAACTGATGATGAAGTAAAAAAATCTGCTAAAGAAGAATGTGAAAAATATAATACTTCTGAAGAAGAATTCTTAAATATGTTTGGTGGAATTGATATATATAAATATGATTTAAAAATGAGAAAAACTATAGAATTTTTAAAAGAAAATTAATTTAGTCTTTTATAGGATTATTACTAAATTTAATAATAGTGCATGTTACTATTTTTTTCTTGTAAAAAAGTGTAAATAAATGTTTACTTTGTATTGATTTACCTATATAATAAAAAACATATTTGATTAGAAGGAGAGCTGATTATATGAATAGTTTACCTGTAATACTTCTTAAAAGTTTAGTTCTTCTTCCTTGTCAAGAAGTACGTTTAGAATTAAATAATGAAATTAGTAAAAAGGTAATTACTTTGTCATGTGAAGCTTATAATAATCAAGTGTTGGTAGTGTGTCCTTTTAATCAAATCGAAGAAACTCCTGATATAGAGGATTTGCCAAATATTGGAGTAGTAGGAAAAATTAAAAGTAAAATATGTTTACCAAATGGTAATTTAAGAATTATTATTTCTGGTATAGAGAGAGTATATATAGAAGAATACAAAAATAATTCTGTTGATAATGAAACTTTAGAGGCATATATATCTAAAGTGAAAATAACTTGTAACGATGAAATTAAAACACTTGCATTACAGAGAAAATTAATTAGTACATTAACAAATTATATTAAAAAGAATCCATATATTTCTAATAGTATACTTAGTAATGTTAAAAATATAGAAACTTTAGAAGAATTAACTGATGTTATCGCATCTTTTATTCCATTCGATATTAATAAAAAAATAGAATATATGATGGAATTGGATTATGTTAAAAGAGCTAATAATTTAATACATGATTTATCTATTGAATTAGAAGTTATATCTTTAGAAGAAAAAATAGATAATTCATTAAAAGAAGAATTAGAAAAAGGCCAAAAAGAATTTATTTTAAAAGAAAAAATTAAAGAAATTAAAAAAGAATTAGGCACTGAAACAACTAAAGAAGAAGAAATACAAGAATTTAAAGATAAATTAAATAAACTAAACATTAATAGTAAAACAAAAAACAAATTATTAGGCGAGATTGATAAATATGAATATACTTCAGATATGTCTCCGGATAGTGGAATAATTAGGAATTATTTAGATTGGACACTTAATTTACCTTGGAATAAATATTCAAAAGATAATACAGATTTAATTGATATAAAGAAAAAATTAGATTTAAGTCATTTTGGATTAGAAGAAATAAAAAATAGAATAATAGAATATATTGCTGTTAAAGAAAGAAATAAAGATTTAATAAGTCCAATAATATGTTTAGTGGGGCCTCCTGGAGTTGGAAAGACTACTTTAGCAATTGCAATAGCATCATCCTTAAACAAAGAATTTTATAAAATTAGTGTTGGTGGGTTAAATGATTCAAATGAATTAAATGGACATCGAAGAACTTATTTAGGAGCATCTCCTGGTAGAATAATTCAAGGAATTAAAAAATGTAATACTTCAAATCCATTAATATTAATTGATGAAGTAGATAAAATGGTAAAAGATTTTAAAGGAGATCCTGCAAGTACTCTTTTAGATATTGTTGATGTTGAACAAAACAATATGTTTGTAGATAATTATATTGAAGAACCTTTTGATTTATCTAAAGTACTTTTTGTTTTAACTGCAAATGATGTAAATAAAATTCCTGTGGAATTGTTAGATAGATTAGAAATAATAGAATTATCTAGTTATACAGAATTCGAGAAGGTTAATATTGCAAACAATTATTTATTACCAAAAATATATAAAAATCATTTAGTTAATAATATTAAAATTAGTAAAGATAATATATTATATATAATTAATAATTATACAAAAGAATCTGGTGTTAGAGAATTAGAAAGATGTTTATCTACTATTGTTAGAAAAATTACAACAAATTTTGTAAAAGAAAAGAAAGAATATTTAGTAGATATTAAAAGAAACGATTTAAAGAAGTATTTAGGAAGTATAAAATACGATATAATAGTAAATAAGAAAAATGCTATTGGAGTTTGTAATGGTCTTGCATATACACCATATGGTGGAAGTATAATAAAATTAGAATGTGTTATGTATAAGGGAAAAAATAATTTTACTTTTACTGGTTCTCTTGGAAATGTAATGCAAGAAAGTGTAAAGGTTGCAATTAGTTTTATTAAATCTTATTGTAAAAAATTAGATGTTGACGAAAAAGATTTTAATAATAAAGATTTTCATTTTCATGCAGTTGAAGGGGCTATCCTCAAAGAAGGACCATCTGCTGGAGTTACCATCACAACATCAATATTAAGCTTAATATTAGATAAAGAAATAGATAATAAAATAGCAATGACTGGAGAAATTACATTAAATGGAAATGTATTGAAAATAGGTGGACTAAAAGAAAAAATTATAGGAGGATATAATAACGGTATTAGAACATTATTTATTCCAGAAGAAAATAAAAGTGATTTAGAAGAAATACCAGATAAAATAAAGAAAAGTGTAAACATTTTATTAGTTAATAATTATTTTGATATATATAATTATATATTTAAAAAACATAAATAATCAATTTTTTCATATTATTTATTAAGAAAGGATTGATTTTTTTATGAGACAAATAGTACCATATGAAAAAGAAATAAAATTTAAAACTAAAATTGCAGAAATAACTAGTATTTCTTTAGAACACGAGTTAAATGTTTTAAGCGATGAAGTAAGTGGGGAATTTATAGTATCCGGAGATTATAAAACACATGAAATAAGCGTTAATAAAGAAAGCTTTTCATATAAACTTCCATTCTCTATTACTTTAACCGAGAATGTTGATTCTACATCACTTAATTTTGAAATATTAGATTTCACATATGATGTTATTAATGAAGATACTTTAAAAATTAACATTGAATTTGAAGTAAGAGGAGAATTGTTAGAATCTTTAAAAGAAGAAAATATAAAAGAAAAGGAAGTAAGAGAAGAAATTATTATACCTTTTGAAACAGAAACTACGGAAGAAGTAAAAGAATCCATAATGAATAATGTCCCAATTAGTGAAGAAAATAATTATATAAAATATCATATATATATTGTAAGAGAAACTGATACATTAGAGAGTATAAGCATTAAATATAATATAGATGAAAACATTATAAAAAATATTAATAAAATTGATAACATATCAATTGGAGATAAGATCTTAGTGCCTGAATATGGAGAAGAATGATACACTAGAAATATATAAAAAGATTTATAAACCATATAGATATACTAAAATAGGAAAAACTATAATATTAGAATCTACAGAGGGTAAATATTTATTAAAAGAAAAAAGTAATAACAATTTATCTGATTTAAATAAATACCTTGTTTCTAGAAATTTTGATAATTTTCCAAAAATAATAGATGAATCTAGAAATGAATATAATGTTTATGAATATATTGATGATATTTATACACCTAAAGAGCAAAAAGCATTGGATTTAGTTGATGTATTAGGTAATCTACATCAAAAAACTGCATATTTTAAAGAAGTAACTGAAGATAAGTTCAAAGCAATATATGAATCTATAATTAATAATATTAATTATTATAGAGAATATTTCAATAATTTTTTTGATGAAACATTTAATGATATATATATGTCTCCTTCAACATATTTATTAGATAGAAATATAAGTAAACTATTGTCAGCATTTGATTTTGCAGAATATGAATTAAACGAATGGTATGATTTAGTTAAAGAAAAGCATAAAGAGAGAGTAAGTGTAGTTCATAATAATGTTTCTACTGATCATTTAATTAAAAATGATAAAGATTATCTTATTAGTTGGGACAAATCTAAAATAGATAGTCCAATATTAGACTTAGTTAGTTTTTATAAAAATGAATATAATGAATATAATTTTGAAGAAATTATTGATAAATATTTAACTAGATATGAATTAACAGAATATGAAAAAAAACTATTCTTTATATTAATTTGTATTCCAGATGAGTTAATTTTAGAGGGATCTGAGTATAATAAAACTAAAACAATTAATGAATATTTAGTTTATATTTATAAAACTGAAGAATTAATTAAACCATATTTTAAAAATGAAGATAAACAATAAATAGTATTTATTGTTTTTTTATTTGATATAGTTTATAATTTAAGATAAAGGATAGTAGGAAAATATGAATAAAAAAGGTTTTACTTTAATTGAGTTATTAGTTTCTATTGCAATATTAGCATTGTTAGTTTCAATTGCTTTAATTTCATATACAAAAATATTTAAGAATACTACTAAAACTACAAATGAGTTATTAATAAACGAATTTAAAGCAGCAGCAAAAAAATATGGTAATGACTTTACTGAAGATGTTATAGAAGAAAAAACAATTATATTAAATAAAGAATCACTTATTAAAAATGGATATCTAGATAATAGTTTTGAAAATAATGGTATTAATGGAGTAGTAAGAATTACTTTTTACAATAAAAAAATTAACACTGAATATTTTGATAAATATAAAACTATAAATTTAAATATAACGAATGGTAAAGTATCTGATTATGAAGGCAACTATTCAGAAAATGTAACAAAATACTTTATTGGTAATACTGATACAATTTCATTTAAGATAATAGGTAATGAGAGCTATGGAAATCCAAGTTCAACATGTTCTTCATTTATTTTTGATGAAAATAAGGCTTCTATTACTGGGTTATCTGATAATAATGAATGTACAATATCTTTTAATAATAATTATAAAGTATATTTAAAAACAAATGGTAATGGAACTATATCAAATAATTATATATTATCTAATGGAAATAAAAATGTTACAGTAACTCCTGAAAATAAATATTCTTATGCCTACACTTCATGTACTAATAATATTAAACCATCTATTAATGGAAATACAATTTCATTTGATAATATTAATAAAGATGGAAGCTGTATTATTTATTTTAAAAAAAAGTATACTTGGAAAAAATATAATGCTTCTGTTACTAAAGAAATAGAAAGACATCAATGTGTAGATATATATGGAACAGAAATTATTTCAGTTGGTAATGAAGTTAATCATTTTAAAATTGCATTAGATTATGATAAAGCAAATAATGCTAATAATTATGTTGCATATAAAGAATATAATTTTAATAATAGAACTGGATTATTTACCCTTAGAGATCCTAGAAAAAACACTAATTATGTTTGTAACACTTTAGAAGATGATAAATTTTGTTATGGAACTAGTAAAAGAAATGGTTTTTATTCTCTTGATTCAGACAAAGTAACACATTTATTATCATACAATGACGACACAGGTTCTAGCATTACTTCTAGATATTCATTATTTGATTATAGTGCTAGAATATTTATTCCAATTATTTTTTTATCGAATCATATAGAAATATATTTTGAATATGGAACTCTTAAAAATAGAGAATATTATCATTATTTAAATTATAATGATAATTGTACAAATGGTTCTGTTTGCAATACAAAATGTTTTTACTATACATCTACAGAAGGATTCACACCAATTAAAAAGAAAATAAAATGTTCTGTTTCTGCTGGTAAAATTGTTAACGAAGATTATATAGTAGTAGAAAGTTATTCAGGAACAATAAATACTTTAATAAATGCATATAATGAAAAACCTGAAAATCCAAAAGAAAATGATTATTATTTATTGTTTTCCAATAATGGATATACTTTACAAAAATATGATGGTTCATCATGGATTAAGAATACCGAAACTTCATTTGTAAAAGGATTTGAAAGTTATTATGATTGTGTTTCTGGAACATGTACAAAAAATATTGATTGTAATAAGTTTGTAGGTCCAAATGAATCTGGAAATGAATATTTTTATACCTATGGTGATAATTATAGTTTTTCTTATAATAATTCTTCATTTGTTACGATTACCGATATAAGTGAAAGTAAGTATCCAGATGAAGGATATTCGTGTGAAAAAGATGTAAATGGAAATAATAATATGAATATGTGTTATTATTATGTGAAGGTGACAAATGAATAAAAAAGGTTTTGTTTTTATTGAAACAATTGTCGTTATAGCAATATTATCCTCATTATTAATAATTATATATGGATCTTTTAATATAATTTTAAATAATGAAAAGAAAAGATTAACTTATGATCAAACTTCATATTTATATAGGGTTAAATTATTTAAAGATTTTTTACAAAAAAATAATGTTAATGATGCTTTAAACGAAATTGATTCTGATAATATAATGGAATTAAAATGTCAAAACAATATTTTTATTTCTAATGATAATGATAATACTAATTTATGTAATAAATATATTGAGACGCTTAATATTAATAAGATTTATTTATCTAATAGAAAATTAGCAAACAATTTCAATGATTCTAAAGTATTAGACTATATGTCAAAAAAGAATTCTGATAATAAATATTTATTAATAATAAAATTTAATGATGGAAATATTGCGTCGTTAAATTTATCATATCAAACTATTAATAATAGTTTATCTGAAGATGATAAGAAAACAATAACTAAATCTTGTATAGCTGCTATACAAAAAGAAGATCCTACTTTTTCTTCTATATTATCAACAGGCAGTCCTAATAATTTATTAAATTATCTTGGTAATAATTCTTATATTAATTGTTCTAATCCTACTTTAAAAAAGCCTGCAGTTGATAAAAAATATTTAACAACTGGTTCATTTCTTTTTGGAGAACTTGCATTTGTTATAAATGAAAATTTCTTATATTATACAAAAGATTTTGAAGCCTCTAAAAATAGTAATGAGAAAAAAGGATTAATATTTAGGGGAGTTATTAACAATAATTATGTTAAGTTTAATGAAAAAGATGAATTATGGAGAATATTTAAAATTAATAATGATGGAAGTATTAAAATTGTGCTTGATAAATCGGAAGAAACATTTAGTTTTGATAATGAATATATTAATTATTTAGTATCCAAAAATATTAATTTAATTAATTATAATTATAAAACTGAAGATGAACAAAATGGTATTGTTCAATCAATTAATACTTGGTATGAAAACTATTTTGGAAGCGATTTTAATGATTATTTAACTGTAAGCAATTTCTGTATTGATAAAGTCGATGTTAATATGTCAGAAAAAAAATATAATGATTTAAAAGAAACTGATAATATTATTGGTTGCGATGAAATATTTAATAATAAAGTTGGATTATTAACAGTAAATGATATTAATATAGCTGGGGCTTCAATATTTTTTAAAAATGATGCATTTTATTTATATAATTCAGATAATAAAAATAGTATTATTACTTTTTCATTCTATAATTCTAGAGCTTCATCTGGAAAAATATCTAGCTTTTCTTATTATATATTTGGAAAGGATGGCTCTATAGGAAGTTCAGAAATATATTATATTTTTCCTATAGAAAAAACTTATACATTAAGGCCAGTGGTTACATTAAAAAATAATGTTGAGTTCACTATGGGAGATACTAATAAAACTTATGGTACTTCTACAAATCCGTTTATTATAGGAGGCTAACATGAATAAAAAAGGAGTAACTTTAATAGAAATAATAGTGTCTATAGCATTAATATCTATAATTTTATTATTATTTACTAGACTATTAATTTCTTTAAATAAGGAAAATAATATAAGTGAAGAACAATCTAAATATAGATTAAATCAATCTATTATTATAAAAGATATAACTAAAAAAACTTTGGAAGAAAATGGAAAAATAGCTGGAATTAATGAAACAATAGAAAAAAATAGTGATAGTGATGGAAACTATTCATTAATTACTTTAAATAGAACTGATGTTACGAGAAATACATGTGTTTATAAAAGATATACATATATAAAAATATATGAAAATAAATTATATTCATTTTTGTATTTAACTGCAATTTCTGGTACAGGTTGTCAAGAGAACACAACTAATGATATTATTAAGAGATCTTTACCAAGTGGCGGGAAATATTTATTAGATGATATTACTATTAAAAATAATTGTTCAACTTATGTTAGTGATGATATTAATAATTGTGTATTTATAATAAAAATACCTGTTGTTGATTCTTTTAATAAACATTATGATATAGAAATACCAGGTACTTATTTAAAATAGTAAATTAAAAATATAAATATAAAAATGGATAATATACTTTGTAATATTCTTCCAACTAAAAAATTGATATATTTAATATTAGTGTCTTTTAAGACACTTTTTATTTGAAAATGAATTGATATTCCCCCAAAAGAAAGAAAAATTAATATAAATATTGCTTTAATTAATTCATTTGATATATTATTTAATTCATACATTCCATTTGTTATTTCTATTAAGCCAATTAATAAAATATTATCACCTATAGTTATTTTTATTATTGAAACTATAATAGAAAAGAAACATATTATTATTAAAGTATTTAAACATATTTTTAATGTATTTTTTATGCTATTTAATAATATATAAGTAAAATCTTTTTTTTCACTTAATATGTTTTTTAAATCATATCTTTTTATGTATGTTTTTTTTTCTTTAAATATAAATAACAATATAATATTTGAACAATAATGAGATATAAATATAAATAATATATATTTAGTATTATTTAATAAACTATAAAGTATTGTTATCATATAAATAATGTTAGAAAAATAAGAATATATTAATATTTTATTAGCTTCTTTAAATGAAATGTAATTTTTTTTATATAAATCTACTGTGTATTTAGCATTTGAAGGACAACCACATAATATTGACATTATTAATATGTATAGTTGATTAGAACTGATTTTAAATAATCTTAATAATGGATTAAATAAAATATTTAATAATTCTATAAAACCATAATTAGTTAATAATTCTCCTAATAAAATAAACATAATCAATGATGGTAATAAATATTTATAATAATTTTCCATAGTAACTAACATATTGTTTTTTATATAATCATTATTTAATATACAAAATACTAAAATCGTAAATATAACTATCATAATTGTAAAGTTTTTAATTTTATTTTTCATAATTTCCTTTATATTTGTTATAATTTTAATAGGTGACTTAAATGCTTAATAAAATATATGATAAATTTAAAAAATATATAAAAGTTAATTATAAGAGTTTAATTTTTTTAATTATTTGTTTATGTTTAGTATTAATAAAAATTCCTTATGTTGTTTATGCTCCAGGAGGAACAATTAATACATCAAAAAGAATTAAAATTGAAAATGGATATAAATATAAGGGCTCATTAGATATGGCTTATGTAACAATGTATAATGGTAGTATTATTCATTCTTTATTATCCTTTGTTATACCCAATTGGGATTTAATTAGTAATAAAAAAATAACTTTAGAAGATGAATCAATTGATGAAATGATAGAAAGAGATAAATTGTTTCTAGAAGAATCTTTAGATTCTGCTGCTATAGTAAGTTATAAGTATGCAAATAAGAAATTAGATATTTCTAAGCAAAATAATACTGTAATTTATTTATCTAAAGATAGTAATTCTGATTTGAAAATAGGAGATAGTATTATTTCAATTGATGGTGTTACGATAAATAATTTAAATGAATATAGAGAACAAATTAAATCTAAAGAAATTGGTACTATAATTAATTATGAGATTTTAAGAAATAATAAAAAAACTAAAGCTTATGCAGAAGTAATTGATATTGAAGGTGCTAACACTGGAATAATATTTATTACAACTTATGAATTTGATACAGATCCTAAGTTAACTTATATATTAAAAGAAAGTGAATCAGGTCCTTCTGGAGGATTAATGCTTACGTTATCAATATATAATAATTTAATAAAAGAAGATATTACTAAAGGTAAAAAAATTGTAGGAACTGGTACAATAGATGTAGATGGAAATGTGGGAGAAATAGGTGGAGTTAAATATAAGTTAATAGCAGCTGTAAAAGCCAAAGCGGAAATTTTTTTATGCCCCAAAGAAAACTATGCAGAAGCTATTAAAGTAAAAAAAGAGAATAATTATGATATTAAAATCATAAAAGTTAGTACTTTTGAAGAAGCATTAATTGCATTGAAAAATATTTGATATATGCTATAATAATAATATGGAGGAATAAAATATGACAAGATATTTATTAGAAATAATTCCAGGCTATGATTATAATGGAATTGATATGAAATCATTAATAGATTGTGTGGCAGTATTGCCAAATGGAGATGGTACTTATAGAGTTACTGTTGTTACCACCATTAATTCTTCAATTGAAGAGAGAATTAATGAATTAAAAAATACAGATAAAGCTTCTGGATTGTATTATTTTTTATCAGATGATGATTATGAAAAAGTTAAATCAAGTAGACCTGAACTAATTACAATAATAGAAAAAGTTGAAATTGGAAAATATTTAATAACAAATCATCCTGATTTAACAAAAATATATAAACCTGAAAAAGAAAAAGAAACTGTTCAAGATAATAATAAAATTCTTTATATGATTGATGGTGGATATGAAAAAATTAATGAATTAATGAATTACGTTTTAATCAATGGGCCAAAATCTTTAGATATAAAAAAATCTATTAATTATTATCTAGAGAATGCTTCATTATATAGATCAAAAGAAAAAGATGGATTAGTAAGATTAATTGATATACCAAATTCAAGAGGCTTTGGCCAATTAATGACAGAAAATCATAACCCTATTTATCTTGATGTAACACCAATAATTAATTTTTATCCAGAGTTATTTGAAAAGAGATTCTTATTTGATGCAGAATATATTAAAAATAATGATACAAAAAAAGAAGGCTGGAAAATTGTACCATTAGAAAAAGAAAACGTATATAAAATGTAAAGTGAAGATTTCTTCATTTTTTTTTGATAATTATTGTGTTATAATATACAACTGCAAGGAGGAATTATAATGCAAACATTTATTAAATCTAATAGTTTAATAAAAAAAGAATTGTTTTTAGATAATTGTGAGGAATATATTATTATATTTACGCCAGAAGAGGATGTAAGACAATACACTATTATTAATTCTAAGTATTTGAAAGAGAATGCCTATAGATTTACTAGATATATAGATATTACTAATTATCCTAATAAAGATAATATTATGGAAAATTATCCAGATGAATGTATTTCTTTTGAAAAAAAGGATGGAATATATATACAAAGTAATTCTATTGACGAAATAAAAAATAATAAAGAAAAATTAGATGGTATTAAAGTAAAAGATAATAATATTAAATTATTACCTATATATTCTAAAAATGATATAAGTAAATATGATGTAGAATTCACTATTAATTGTTATGAAACTTGTGATGATAAAAGAAAACTAAAAGAATTATTGTCAGAACTAAAACAAATGAAGTTAGTAATTATGCAACCTAATGATAAATATTCTGATTATAATCAATATAGAGAATGTTTAACAGTAGAATCTTCTTTTACAGAAGTATTACCAAATCATGACTTTTTCTATGATGTTACACATTGTTCTGATATAGCTGATTTCTTTTCTGATGAAATTATTAAATATTCTTTTGAAAAAAACATTGAAGACGGAGTAGCTGGATATGTTTTAGAAAATCCTGAATTAAAATTAAGTCTTAAAAGTTATAAAAAGTAGTTTTAACTACTTTTTTTTGATATAATAATTTATAGGTGGGTATAATGAAACGTAATGAAGTAGATAGAGAAAAACTAAGCCCTATGATGAAACAATATATGGACATTAAGGATCAACACTTAGATGAGTTAATCTTTTTTAGACTGGGAGATTTTTATGAACTATTTTTCGAAGATGCATATACTGTTTCTAGAGAATTAGAATTAACTTTAACTGGTAAAAATGCTGGTTTAGATGAAAGAATCCCTATGTGTGGGGTTCCGTTTCATTCAGTAAAACCTTATTTAGAAAAATTAGTAAATAATGGTTATAAAGTGGCTATTGTTGAACAATTAGAAGATCCTAAAAATACTAAAGGTATGGTTAAGCGTGGAGTAGTAGGTGTTGTTTCTAAAGGTACTATGGTTGATTTAGAATATTTATCTGAACATGATAATAATTATTTATGTGCAATTTTAGATTTTAAAAATTCTTATGTCCTAAGTTATGTTGATATTTCTACCGGAGATTTATTTGTAACTAGCATATCTCATATTAAAGAAACATTAATAAATGAAATATTATTTTTAAATTGTAAAGAAATTATTATTAATAATGGTGATGATACTGAATTAATTCATACATTTGAAAATATATATAATATAAATGTAACATTATCTAATGAATATATGGAAGATGAATATCAATATCTTTATAAAGATATTAATGATTTTAGATATATAGAGGCAATTAAATTTATTGTTTACTATTTAGTAATAAAATTATTAAAAGACATTTCACATATAAATGAAGTAAAAATAATAAATAGAAATAATTATCTGTCTATGGATATTCACACAATAAGAAATCTAGAATTAGTTGAAACATTAAGAACAAAGGAAAGAAATAATTCTCTTATTTGGTTAATAGACAAAACAAAAACTGCTATGGGAAGTAGATGTTTAAAAAACTGGTTGCTAAATCCTTTAATAGATGAGAAATCTATAGTTGAAAGATATGATAGAATAGAAAAATTGAATAATGAATTTTTAATTAAGGAAGAACTTAAAAGAGATTTATATGAAATTTATGATTTAGAAAGATTATGTTCAAAAGTAATATGTGGTAATCTAAATGCTAGAGATTTAATACAAATAAAAAACTCATTAAAAGTATTACCAAATATAAAAAATAATATTAATAATTTGGACTTTAATTACGATATAAATAAACATAGTGATATTTATAATCTATTAGAATCTACTATTTCGGATAATCCTCCATTAGGAATAAAAGAAGGACATATAATAAAAGAAGGATATAATTCAGAGTTAGATGAATTAAGAAAAATTAGAAGTGGTGGAAAAGAATTTATATCTTCTTTAGAATCATCAGAGAGAGATAGAACTGGAATTAAGACATTAAAAGTTGGATATAATAAAGTATTTGGTTATTATATAGAAATTAGTAAAGGACAGTTAAAACTAGTTAATCCAGAATGGGGATTTGAAAGAAGACAAACTTTAACTGATAAAGAAAGATTTATTACCCCATTACTTAAAGAAAAAGAAGCATTAGTATTAAATGCAGAAGAAAAAATAATAGAAATAGAATATAATATATTTTTAGAAATAAAAGATAAAATAAAAAAAGAAGTACTAAATATTAAACATACTGCAAAAGAATTAAGTGAATTAGATGCATTGATTAGTTTAGCTACTGTAGCCGAAGAAAATAATTATGTTAGGCCTAATTTAAATAATGACAATATAGTAAATATAATTGAAGGGAGACATCCTGTAGTAGAGGCAGTCAATAAAAATGATTATGTTTCAAACGATTGTATTATGAATAATGATATAAATACTTTATTAATAACTGGGCCTAATATGTCTGGTAAAAGTACTTATATGAGACAATTAGGAATTATAGTAATATTAGCTCAAATGGGTTCTTTTGTTCCTTGTAAACAAGCAGATTTACCAATATTTGATAAAATATTTACAAGAATAGGTGCAAGTGATGATTTAGTTAGTGGGGAATCAACTTTTATGGTAGAAATGTTGGAAGCAAACTATGCAATAACTAATGCTACTAAAAATAGTTTAATTTTATTTGATGAATTAGGTAGAGGTACTGCTACATTTGAT
>CAYNLX010000005.1:0-26096 GCA_964398265.1 uncultured Muribaculaceae bacterium
TTAGGTATAAAAGCTCATAACGTTAGTAGAGAAGAGTTTCAAGAAAATTGTTATGAACTATCAAATAAATACGAATTAGAATTTAAAAAATTATTTAAGAATATTGGATTAAGTGCAGATTTTAATAATTCATATAAAACTGTTAGTAATGATACTATTAAAATAAGTCAAAGATCTTTTATTGAATTAGTTAATAATAATCATGCATATCATAAAGAAAGTCCAGCACTATGGTGTAATGAATGTCAAACTTCTATTGCACAAGCAGAATTAGAAACAAAAACAATAAATACTTTCTTTAATTATATAAATTTTAAAACTGAAGATGGAGAAATTTTTACTATTGCTACTACTAGACCTGAATTAATTCCAGCAATAGTATGTATATTTGTAAATCCAAATGATGATAAGAATAATCATTTAATAGGTAAAAATGCTATTATTCCAGTATTAGATATTACTGTACCAATACTTGGAGATGAAAAAGTAGGAATAGATAAAGGTACTGGTATTGTAATGTGTTGTACTTTTGGAGATCAAACTGATATTGAGTGGTGGAAGAAATATAATTTACCTTTAAAGAATATATTTACTTCTTATGGAACAATAAACGATACAGTAGAAAAATATGCTGGATTAAAAATTAAAGATGCAAGAAAAAAAATAATAGAAGATATGGATTCCTATGGAGCATTAGTAAAAATAGAACCATTAGCACACGAAGTACTAACACATGAAAGATGCGGAAATGAAATAGAATATACAGTAATTAAACAATGGTTTATAGATATTATGAATCATAAAAAAGATTTTCTTTCTTTAGGAGAAAAAATAAATTGGTATCCATCTCATATGCATGCTAGATATAAAGAATGGGTAGAGAATATTATGTGGGATTGGTGTATTTCTAGACAAAGATATTTTGGAGTACCATTTCCTGTATGGTATTGTAAAGATTGTGGTAAACCTATTATTGGAGAATTAGATAAATTACCAATTAATCCTTTAGTAGACAAACCTAATAAAAAATGTGAATGTGGAAGTAATGATTTTATACCAGAAACTGATGTAATGGATACTTGGGCTACTTCTTCAATAACTCCACTTATAAATATGAAATATGGAGAAAAAAATAATTATGAAAGCATTTTAAAACCAATGAGTTTAAGATGTAATGCTCATGATATAATACGTACCTGGGATTTTTATACAATAGTAAAAAATTTTTATCATTTTAATTCCATTCCTTGGGAAAATGTTATGGTATCTGGTTTTGTAATGGCTGATAAAGGCGAAAAGATTAGTAAAAGTAAATCTAACGCAAAGATGAATCCAGAAACATTAATAGATATTTATGGTGCTGATATTACTAGATATTGGGCAGGATCAGGTAAATTAGGAACAGATATAATTTTTTCTGAAGATACATTTGACCGTGGTAAAAAATTTATGAATAAATATTATAACATGGCATCATTTGTAAGTATGCATTTGGAAGATTATGACGATAGATTAGAAGTTAATTATGAATACTTAGATAAATATATATTAGAAAAATTTAAAAATATGGAATTACAATTTAGAAAATATCTTGATAATTACGAAATGGGTTTAGCATTAAATACAATAGAGAAATTTTTTTGGAATTTTTGTGATAATTATATAGAAATAGTAAAACATAGATTATATAGACCAGAAGAATTTAAAAATGGTGCTAGATTATCAGGACAAAAAACCATTCATACTTTACTTTATAAATTAATACAAGATTTATCTATATTTTTTCCTTTTATTTCAGAAGATTTATATCAAAACATTTATGGAGGCAAATCTGTTCATTTAACTAGAATCTCTCCATTAGATATTAATTACAAAGAAGAAGGAAAACATGGTGATAAAATCATTGATATAATAAGTGAATCTAGAGGATATAAAACTAATGCTAATGTATCATTGAAAACAGAAATAAACTACTTAGAATTAGATGTAAATGAAGATTTATATAATGCTATTAAGAAATGTATTGATGATTTTAAAGCAACTTTGACAATTAAAGAATTAAAGTTAAACATTAAAGATATTAAAGATAATAATATAATTAAATTAGAATTAAGTAATAATTAATTCTTTTTTATTGTGAGAAATATTTATCTATGTTAAAATATTAATTTATATGGAGGATTTATGTATTATATAAAAGAAGAAGAATTTAATTATAACAAATATTTAGTATGTTTTGATGAAGAAAAATTAGAAGAATTAAGGAAAGAAATAATAGATAATTGTAGTTTGATAACACATTATGAATTTGAAGGGCAAATGCCAGTATCTGGCTTTTTTGAATATTCTAAAACAAGAAATTTTAATTATAAGCAAATAGGAGATTATAACTCAGAAATGTATTATATAAGTTATGAAAAAATAGAAAAAATGCCATTTTTAATAACAATAATTGATGAAATTTTAAGAAATAGAGTAAATATTCTAGATTGGATTTATACCGACAAAATAAGTTATTTTGATAATAATAAAGAAAATTTATTTACTTTAGAAATATTAAAATTATGTAGAGAAATAGAAAACGAAACTGATGATAATTTACGAAAAGAAAAGGCAACAAAACTAAAATCATTAATGATTCATTCTAAGTATAACAATAATCAAAAATCTGAAGCTGAATATTTACCAAAGCTATTAGAGATTTTAAATATTCAATTTGTGGATTCAATAAGTAAAGCTGAAGTAGAAAAAGTTCAATCGTTTTATGAAGGTACTAATGGAATAAATAGTTTAAAAAAAACTTTTAAATAGACATTTTATATAATGTCTTTTTTAATACCTTAATATTTAATATTACTACAAATATTATATTTACTATTTCTGATATAACTAAAGAATAAATTCCAATTTTTAATAACGATGTTAAAGATAATATTATTAATTTTAAGATTACTCCATAAGTAGTTATTTTCATTGATGATTTAGCTTTATTCATTGCTACCAAAGCAGAAGAAATAGGGCTTTCTATATAATATAATAAAAATGCTGGTGCTAATGTTCTTATATAATTTATTCCTAAAGATGTATTAAATATTATTTTAAGTAATAAAGGAGCAAATATAAATATAAATATATTACATAATAAACCAATAATAAATGAAGAGTAAATTGATTGCTTAATTCTTCTTTTGACCATCAAAATATTATTATTAATATAATATTTAGAAATCTCTGGAACTAAACTTGTCGTAATAGCACTTATAAAAAATGAAGGCATCAACAATAAAGAAATCGAATAGGCATTATAAACTCCATACTCTAAAAGAATAAAATTATTTGTATATCCAACTAATATAAGTATATTAGTTAAAATAATAGGTTCAAAAAAGAACCCAATATTACCAATTATTTTACCAGATAAAGATGGTATACTTACTTTTAAAACATCATTTATAATTTTTAAATTAATTTTAATATCATTTTTATTAATAGTAAATTTTTTTGGTAAAAATAACATAAAGATAACAATAGAACTTAATTCACTTATAATAGTTAATAATATTAATCCTAAAATAGCTATATTAACATTAATTATCATTAGTTTAGGTAATATTATTATAATTAATATTAATCTTATTATTTGTTCTAAAACATTAGATATCGCATATGGACTCATTCTTTGTTTGCCAAAAAAATATCCTTTAATTAAACTAGATAAACTTACAAATGGTAATGTTAATGAAATGGCTATTAAAAATATTTTAGTAGAAGGTTGATGTAAAAGTTTATCTGCAATAAAAGGACTTATTAATATAACTAAAACAATAGTTATAATATTTAATAATAAAATTACTGGATAAATAGATAAAAATATATTTTTAGTTTTAGTTTTATTTTCTGATACTAATTTAGATATTGATAATGGTAAGGAAAACATAGATATTGTTAATAATAATGAATAGGTTGGAGTAATTATGGAATATAAACTAATTCCTGTTGAGCCAATAATTCTTGTATAAATAATTTTAATAATAAATCCTAATGATTTTGTAAGTAGAGATCCAATTAATAATATGATAGTTCCCATTACAAACTTATTATTTTTCATATATTCTCCTTTTAAAAAATAGTAATTTATTATATAATAATATATGTAAAGATTTTATTATTTATTAAAGGTGATTATATGGATGAAATAAAATTTTCTTCTTTAAAAGATTTATATAATTCTGTACTTCCTGCATTAAAATGTAGAAGTAATGAATTAAAAAGAAATGGATATTCATATATTCATGAAGAAGATATATGGAATTATTTAAAAGAAACAAAATGGATTAATGGAATAAACTTAACACTTTATGACATGGTATCTAATATTTTAGATGTTTCTTTTGAAGAAATAGATGATTATATAAAAATAATTCAATCTAATACGAGAAGAAATATAATTATAGATGATGAAAATCTATTATAAAGAGAGAAATTATGAAACAGGATATAAAAATATTATCATTTAAAGATTTAGAAAACAAACTTTTAAATTCCTTTAATAAAGAAGAAATTAAAGAGATTAAAGATACTTTTTTATATGCAGAAAAAGAACATGCTGGTGAAAAAAGAAAAAGTGGAGAAGATTATATTCAACATCCACTTAATGTAGCTTGTATATTAGCAGATTTAAATGTTGATGCTGCCACAATAAAAGCTGGATTATTACACGATGTAATCGGCCATAAAAAAGAAAATGTAGAAACTATAAAAGAAATGTTTGGAGAAGAAGTTGCTAAATTAGCAGAAAATGTTAATTTAATTAACGATTTAAAAAGTATTAATAATAGTGAATCATCATACATATATGCAAGAAAAATTTTAGTTGGCTTATCAGAAGATGTTAGAGTTATATTTATAAAATTAGCTGATAGATTACATAATATGAGAACAGTTTGGGCATTGTCTCCAGAATTTCAAAAAATAAAAGCAAATGAAACTATAAATATTTTAATTCCTATAGCCCATAGATTAGGTGTTAATTCTATTAAGAGTGAATTAGAAGATCTATCTTTAAAATACTTAAAACCTGATGTATATCAAGATATATTAAATAAATTAGATGATTCTAGAGAACAATTGAATTTTATATTAAATAATATGAAAGATAGTATTACAGAAATATTATTAGAACAAAATTTAAATTTTAAAATAAAAGCAAGAGTTAAAAGTGTATTTAGTATTTATGAAAAATTAGAAAAAGGGAAAAAATTTAGTGATATATATGATATATTAGCATTAAGAGTTATATTAGATAGCGAAAGGGATTGTTATTTAGCTGTAGGATTAATACATGCAAAATATAGACCTATTCCAAAACGCTTTAAAGATTATATAGCAATGCCTAAGGAAAATATGTATCAATCACTACATACTTCTGTTTTTGGGGATAACGGATATATATTTGAGATTCAATTAAGAACTGAAGAAATGGATGAAATAGCAGAAAATGGTATTGCCTCTCATTGGTCATATAAAGAAAATGGAGTAATTAAATCCCAAAATATTATGGATCAAAAATTAGAAATGTTTAAAAATTTAATTGATCAAAATATTAAAAATAACACAGAATTAGAATTTGAATCATCAGTAAATAATGAATTCTTATCTGAATATATTTATGTTTTTACTCCTAAAGGAGATGTTGTAGAACTTCCTAGTAAAGCTACTCCAATAGATTTTGCATATAGAATCCATTCTAATGTAGGACATAAAACTGTTGGAGCTATTGTTAATGATAATATTGTCCCACTTAATTATGAGCTAAATGATGGCGACATAGTTAATATCATGACAAATAATGCAAGTAAGCCTAAAAAAAGTTGGCTAAACATAGTTAAAACAACACAAGCAAAAAATAAAATAAAAGCTTATTTTAGTAAACAAGATAGAGAAGAATATATTAATAAAGGTAAATATTTACTAGAAAAAGAAATTAGAAAAAGAAAATTAGTAATTGAAGAATCATTAAGTAATATTAATCTAGATAAAGTAATGAAAGATATTAAAGTAACAAGCATAGATGAAATATATTTATCTGTTGGATCTTTAAGATTTACTCCAAGCTATATAATAAATTTAATATATAATGATAAACATAATGTAGATGATTTATTGCTTACTAAAATAAATAAAAACTCAAACATAAATAATAATTATAAAAAAAGTATAATTGTTTCTGGAATAGATAATATTAGAGTAAACTTATCAAAATGTTGTAAACCTATTTATGGAGATGATATTGTAGGATTTATATCTAAAGGTAATGGTATAAATGTACATAAAAAAGATTGTAAAAATATATTAAATGAAACAGATAGAATAATTGAAGTATCTTGGAATGAAAATTCTAATGAAGTTTATTTTACTGATATCATTATATTTGCGGAAAATAAAAATAATATTTTATTAGATATAATGACAATAGCTAGTTCTAAAAATTGTTACATAGAAAAGTTTAAAATATTAGAAAAAGATATTAATATTAAATTACTTTTAACTATAAAAATTAAAAATCAAAATGACTTATATAATTTAATAATGGAAATAAAAAAATTAAAATATATTAAAGATATAGTTAGGAGTTAAAAATGAAAGTTGTTATTCAAAGAGTAAAAAATGCTAGTGTATCAATTAATAATAAAATATATAATAGTATTAATAATGGACTATGTATCTTTGTGGGATTTACAAAAAATGATGATGAAGATTGTATTAATTATATAGTTAATAAAATAATAAATTTAAGAATATTTGATGATGAAAATGGTATTATGAATAAAAATATTATAGATATTAAAGGAAGTATTTTATCTATTAGTCAATTTACATTATATGGAGATACTTCTAAAGGAAATAGGCCATCTTATTTTAAAGCATTAGAAAATAAAAAAGCAAAAGTATTATATGATTTGTTTAATAATAAATTAAATGATAAAATAATAACAAAAGTTGGTAAATTTGGTTCTGAAATGGATATAGAATTATTAAATGATGGACCAGTAACAATAATTATAGAAAAGGATGATAAAAATGATAACTAAACAAAAAGGAACAGATGATATTTTTGGTTTAAGAGCTAAAAAATGGAAATACATATGTAATGTAGTCGATGAAGTATGCAGCTTATATAATTATAATTATATTCAAACACCTGTATTTGAAGCTAGCGAGTTATTTCATAGAGGTATTGGAGAATCAACAGATATAGTCACAAAAGAGACATATGATTTTGTTGATCGTGGGAATAGAAGTATTACTTTAAGACCTGAAGGAACAGCTGGAGTAGTAAGAAGTTATATAGAAAATAAAATGTATGGTGATGCAATTCAACCAATAAAATTATATTACAATGAAACTATGTATAGATATGAAAGACCACAAGCAGGAAGAAATAGGGAATTCACTCAATTTGGATTTGAATGTTTAGGAAGTGATGATGCATTAACAGATGCAGAAGTTATAGCAATGTCAGTTCAAATATTTAAATCACTTGGATTAGAAAACATTAAAGTAAATTTAAATTCTTTAGGAGATAATGAATCTAGAAATAATTATAGGGAAGCATTAATAAAGTATTTTCAACCTAAGATTAATGAACTTTGTGAAGATTGTCAAAATAGATTAAAGAAAAATCCATTACGTATTTTGGATTGTAAATTTGATGAAGAAAATGAAATAATAATAAATGCTCCTAAAACAATTGATTATTTAAATGAATCAAGTAAGATTAGATTTGAAGAATTAAAAAAACATTTAGATATAATGGAAATAGAATATGAAGTTAATCCTAAAATTGTAAGGGGATTAGATTATTATAATCATACAGTATTCGAAATAACTGAAGAATCATCATCATTTGGTAGTCAAAATGTAATTGGTGGCGGAGGAAGATATAATTCTCTTGTAAGTATGTTAGGTGGCCCAGAAACTTCAGCAGTAGGATTTGCATCAGGATTAGATAGATTATTACTTGCTTTAGAGGAAGAAGATGTTGCTTTTCCACTTGATTTAACAAATGACTGCTACGTTTTATATATAAATAAAGAAGAAAAAAATACTGCATTAGATATTATTAATGAATTAAGATTAAATAACATAAAATGTGAAATGGACTTAATGGGACGTAGTTTAAAGAGTCAATTTAATACTGCTGACAAATTAAACTCAAAATTTTTAATCATTTTAAATAGTGATGAAACTAAAGAAGATAAAATTAAAATAAAAGATAATTTAACAAAAGAAGAAATATATGTAAAAAGAAATGATATTATAGATTATATTAATTCAAATCTATAAGGAGGGTTATATGGAAGTTTTTAATAAAGATATAATAAAAAATTTATCCGATAAATTATTAATAGGTTTAACAGAAAAAGATTATGAAATAATTCTTAACGAGTTTGATAATATTAAAAAAAATATGGACTTAATTAATAATATTCCTGACATTGATAAAGTTGAACCTTTATCTTTTCCATTTGAATTAGAAAATATAGAATTAAGAGAAGATGTAGCTAATGAATCAATTAATATTGATGATTTATTATCAAATTGTGACAATCATACTGATAGAGAAATTGAAGTTCCAAAGGTGGTAGGATAATATGAATGATAAATCAATAGAAGAATTACATGAATTATTAATTAATAATAAAATATCTTCTGAAGAATTAATAAATGATTCTATAAAAAAAGCTAAAAATATACAAAACGCTTTTAATCCTTTTGTTACCATTATTGATGAGATAAAACCAGTAGAAATAAATGATAATTTATTGTCTGGTATACCTTTTGCAGCAAAAGATAATATGTCTACTAAAGGAATTTTAACAACAGCTTCAAGTAATACATTAAAAGATTATATACCTTTTTATGATGCTACTTTTATAAAAAAATTAAAAGATAATAATAGTATACTAATTGGAAAAACCGTTTTAGATGAATTAGCTATTGGAGGAACTGGTACTACTGGAAATACTGGAATAGTAAGAAATCCATGGAATATAGAAAAAATAGCTGGAGGTTCCTCAGCTGGAAGTGCAGTTGCAGTTGCAAGTGGAATCGTTTCTTTTGCTTTAGGAAGTGATACAGGTGATTCTATACGTAAACCTGCTGCCTTATGTGGAATAGTGGGATATAAACCAACCTATGGTTTAATAAGTAGATATGGATTATTTCCATTTGCATCATCTTTAGATCATGTAGGATGTTTTACAAGAAATATAAAAGATGCTGCAATAGTTGTTGATTGCATAAAAGGTAAAGATAAATTTGATATGACTAGTTTAAATAGTGATAATATTCATTTATATAATTCTATTAACGGAAATGTTAAAGGAAAAAAATTATTTTATATAAAAGAATTATTAGATATAGCTAATTATAAAGAAATAAATGATGATACAAAAGCTGTTTTTAATGAATTTAAAAACACAATTAAAAATTGTGAAAATCTAGGAATGATAGTAGAACCTAAGTCAATAGATATGACATTATTAGAAGCAATATATCCAACATATTTATGTATTTCATGTGCTGAAGCTACAACAAATAATTCTAATTTAACCGGAATTATCTTTGGTCCAAGAGGAGATGGAGATAATTATATAGATATGATAAAAGATTATAGAACTAAAGGTTTTTGTTCTTTAATAAAAAGAAGATTTATTATTGGGTCTTATGTATTACAAAAAGAAAATCAAGAAAAATATTTTTTAAATGCAAAAAGAGTAAGAAGATTAATAGTAAATCAAATGAATGAATTATTTAAAGAATATGATGGTATGATAATGCCTTGTAGTGGAAGTGTAGCAAAAGACATTAAGAATTCAAATGAAATATACGATAATACAATGAATGTATTAGAAAATTATATGGCAATAGCAAATTTTGGAGGATTTCCATCAATAACGTTTCCTAATGGTTTTATTTCTAATATGCCTATAGGAATTAATATTACTGGAAAAGTTTTAGATGACGAAAACATATTAAATATAGCATATTCAATTGAAGAAACTATGAAATTTAAAAATCAAATTGCAAAGGAGATGAAATAATATGGATGAATATATTCCAGTTATTGGACTTGAAATGCATTGTGAAATTAAATCAAATTCTAAAGTGTTTTCTAATTCTAAAAATGATTTTTCTGATATGCCAAATTCTAATGTAAATCAGATAGATTTAGCATTTCCAGGTATATTACCTATATTAAATAAAGAATGCGTAAATAAATCAATAATGATGGCATTAATATTAAATTGTAAGTTATCTAAAAAAATGTATTTTGATAGAAAAAATTATTATTATCCTGATTTACCAAAAGGATATCAAATAACTCAAAGTAGTTTTCCAATTGGAACTGATGGATATTTAGAAATATCAATAAACAATTCAATTAAAAAAGTTAGTATTCTAGATATACATCTTGAAGAAGATTCTGCATCTCTTGATCATTTATATGATACGACATTAATTGATTATAATAGAGCAGGTGTTCCTTTATTGGAAACAGTAACAGCTCCATGTTTGCATTCTAAAGAAGAAGCTATAGCCTTTTTAGAATCTATGTGTAGTATATTTAGATACACTAATATATCAGACGCTGATACTAAAAAAGGTCAAATAAGATGTGATGTTAATGTTTCTATAATGCATAAAAATGATAAAGAATTTGGAACTAAAGTTGAAGTTAAAAACATTAATTCTTTTGTTAATGTAGGATTAACTATTGATTACGAAATTAATAGACAAATAGAATTAATTAAAAATAATAAAAAAGATGAAATAGTTCAAGAAACAAGAAGATTTGATGAACAAACTGGTAAAACTATTTCCATGAGAAGTAAAGCTGATGCAATAGATTATAGATATTTTATTGAGCCAAATATCCCACCATATATAATTACAAATGATTTAGTAGAGGAGATTAAATTCAAAATACCAATTCTTGCATATGAAAGAAAAAATAAATACATTAATAAGTATAAATTAAATGAATATGATTCAAATATATTAATTAAAGATAAAAATATTTCTGATTATTTTGAAGAATGCATTAAAATAGGAATAGATCCAAAACAAGCAACTAACTGGATTACTGGAAATATAATGTCAGAGTTATATAAAAGACAAATAAATATTAATGATTTTTATTTTAATCCTAATATGTTAAAGGATATAATAAATAGTATTAATAATGGTAAAATATCTTCAAAACAAGCTAAAGAAATATTTTTAAAATCAATAGAAGATAATATTGAACCAAAAATTATAATAGAACAAACAAATATAATACAAGAATCAGATGAAAATATTTTATTAGAAATAATAAACAATATTTTAAATAATAATTACGATAATATTCAACAATATAAAAATGGTAAGGACAATATTTTTCAATTTTTTGTTGGACAAGTAATGAAAGAAACTAAAGGAAAAGCTAATCCAGAGATAACTAGAGATTTAATTAAGAAAGAATTAGATAAACGATAATTTTTTCTTTTTTTTATTAAAAAATATGCTATAATTAAATATAATAAAGAGGTGTTTAATTATGTTTGGTAAAATTCTATATATTTGTGATAATGAAGCACATGTAGAAAAGATAAAAACTGAAAATATTGAAGAAGTAAACATAATGAACATGCATGTTGTTTTTGAAAGTAATTCTTTTAAAATACTTGGTGAGATCAAAAATGTTGATTTAGATTTAATTAAAATTAAATTTTTAGGAGAATTTATAAATGGTAAATATATTGGAGGGGTTCTTAATAAACCTTCTTTAGATTCAAAAATTAGAATTATCAATAAAGAAGAATTAGAATTAGTAATAGACACAAATAATACAAATACACTTTATTTAGGTACTAGTCCTATATACAAAGACTTTCCTATATGTGTTAATATAAATAATCTGTTTTCAAATCATATGGGTATATTTGGTAATAGTGGTTCTGGTAAAAGTTGTGGAGTAGCAAGACTTCTACAAAATATATTTTTAAATAAAAATATGATTTCATATAATTCTAATTTATTTATATTTGACGCGTATGGAGAATATAAAACTGCTTTTTCTAAATTAAATGAAATTAATCCAAACTATTCATATAAATTTATAACAACAAATCCTGTTGATACTACTGATTCGTTATTGCAAATACCTGTCTTTTTACTTAATTTGGAAGATATAGCTTTACTATTGCAGGTAAATTCTCATAATCAATTACCAATTATTGAAAGAACTTTAAAATTAGTTAAAATATTTGCAAAAAAAGATGAAACATCAAAAAATTATAAAAATCACTTAATATCTAAAGCATTATTAGCTGTATTGTTTTCAAATCAAACAACTGCATGTAAGAAAAACGAAATATTTACTATAATTGAAGCTTGTAGTACTGAAGAATTTAATTTTAATTCTACTTTAGCAGGTATTGGATATACAAGAAAGTTTAGTGAATGCTTTGAAATAGATTCTAATGGTAATTTTGCGGAAAGTGTTTTAATAAATAATTATATATTATCTTTTTTAGATGATAATTTGGAAACATTAAGTGCTCCAGAAGATTCATTTTACACTCTTCAAGATTTAGAAAAAGCACTTGAATTTACATTAATTAGTGAAGGATTTCAACATAATACTTCAGTATATGATGCCGCTATTATATTAAAAGTACGTTTACATACAATAATGAATAGTGTAATATCTAAATATT
Source organism: uncultured Muribaculaceae bacterium (assembly GCA_964398265.1). GTDB lineage: Bacteria > Bacillota_I > Bacilli_A > RF39 > UBA660 > CAYNLX01. Next base: position 12,768 of record CAYNLX010000005.1, read on the forward strand.
TTACATATCCTCAATATATTACAACTGATCAATATATTTCATCATTAGTAATAATTAATAATAAAAAAGCACAAATAATTAATATTAACTTAGAAGATATTGATGACGTTTATGCAAAAGTTATTGTTAAAATATTTGCAAGATTATTTTTTGAATTTTCTAAAAAGAGAACAGATAGAGCATCTATACCATTTCATATATTTTTGGAAGAAGCACATAGATATATTCAAAAAGATACAGATACATTTTTAATTGGATATAATATATTTGATAGAATTTCTAAAGAAGGAAGAAAATATGGTGTTATACTAGATATAATATCTCAAAGACCTGTTGAATTATCCGACACTATCATTTCTCAATGTTCTAATTTTTTAATATTTAAAATGACACATCCTAGAGACTTAAATTATATTAAAAAAATGTTACCTAACATATCAACTGATGTAATCGAAAAGCAAAAAACTTTACAACCTGGTACTTGTGTTGCTTTTGGATCTGCATTTAAAATACCAATGATAATAAAATTTGATTTACCAAATCCAGCACCATATAGTAGTAATTGTGATGTTAGAAAAATATGGGATGTATCAAGGAGATAGGAGATTAGTACAATGAATAATAATTCAAATTTAAAAGTAAAAACAGAATCTGGAAGAGAAATTGAAATTAAAATAATAGATATAATTGATTCAAAAGAATATAATAAAGAGTATGTTATATATACAATTATAGGTGATGAAGAAAATATTTATGCATCAGTATTAATAGAAAATGATAATAATTTTGAATTAACAACTATACCCACTCAAGAAGAATATGATTTAATAAATAAAACTATTGAAGAAATAGATATTGAGAATATTAACTAGGAGTTTATATGAAAAACAATTTTATCAAAAAAGATTTAATTATAAATAGATTGAGTAAAAAAAATGGCTTTGTTAATGATAAACAAACAATTATTATAAATAATAGTTTAATTAAAAAATTAAGAGCATTTTCTGAATTGAAAAATGTAAATAATAAACCTGTTATGTTAAGAGGTCTAAATAGGTTTATAGTTAAATATAAAAATAACTATAATAGTTTATCTGATAAATTATTTAATAAAAAGATTATTTTAATAGATGCGGTTAAATATAAAATACCTGTAAACTTATATAAAAAGAATTAATTTTGGTTCTTAAATTAATTCTTTTTATTATAAATATATGATATAATTAAATTACCTAAGAGGATAGTTTGCTTTACATAAAACCGACTATGTGAATAATTTGGGAATCTAATTAATATGTGGTGTTGAAGACTAGTCCATTAAGTGAACTAGAATCCTAAAACATGTTATGTGATACCCACCTCGCGCGAGCGGGATTTTATCACAAGCATACTACCTCTTGGGTTTTATTTTTGAGGTGAAAATATGTTTGAAAGATTAATTAGTTTAATTGGAATTAATAATTATAATAAAATTATAAGTAAAAAAATTTTATTATTAGGTTTAGGAGGAGTAGGGGGATATACTTTTGAATCCTTAATAAGAAATGGTTTTAATAATATTACTATAATAGATAATGATATTATAGATGAAACAAATCTTAATAGACAAATATTAGCTTTAAATAATAATCTTAAAGAAGATAAGACAAAAGTAGCAATAGATAGAGCTAATCATATTAATAGCAATGTTAATATAGAAATTATTAATAAATTTATTGAGCCAAAAGATATAGAATTTATGGAACTAGAAAAATATGATTATGTTATTGATGCAATAGATTATATTCCTACTAAAATAGCAATAATGAAATATTGCTATAATAAAAAAATTAATATCATTTCTTCGATGGGTACTGCTAAAAAAACTGATGCTACTAAATTAAATATAACAACATTAGATAAAACTTCATATGATTCTCTTGCTAGAATAATACGAAAACAATTATCTTTTAAAGAACAAAAATATATTAAAGTAGTATCTTCGACAGAATGTATTAAAAAAAGTGTAGCTTTAGGTTCATGTGCTCATGTACCAGCTATAGCTGGATTATTAATTACAAATTATATTTTTAACAATATAATTAAAAATGACTAATTAAAGTCATTTTTTTATTTTTTCATTATATTCAAATAATGCTTTTTCATATTTGTTGTTTTTTGGTTTATAATAAACATTATTTTTAATATTATCTGGTAAATATTGTTGCTTAACCCAATAATTTGGATAATCGTGTGGATATTTATATTCATTACTATGATTATTAATGTGTTTAGGAACATTGCCAGTATTTCCTTTATGAATGTCATTTAATGCTGCATCAATAGAAATAACTGAACTATTGCTTTTAGGAGATAAAGCAAGTTCTATAACAATATTAGATAAAGGAATTCTACATTCAGGAAATCCTAATAATTCGCTTGCACTTATTGCAGCCATTACTTTAGGACCAACACTTGAATTAGCTAATCCAATATCTTCATAAGCAATAACACTTAATCTCCTGTAAATACTATCTAAATCACCTGCTTCAATTAGTCTAGCTAAATAATGAAGTGATGCATTAACATCGCTTCCTCTAATACTTTTCTGAAGCGCACTTAAAACTTCAAAATGACCATCGCTATCTTTATCATGAAAAAAGATAGGCTTATTATTAATAGATTTAATATGTTCTAAATTAATATTTTTGTCTTTAGAAGTTGAATATGCAATTTCTAAAATATTTAAAGCACTTCTAAAGTCTCCACTTGATAATGATGCTATATAATCTAACGAATCATTATCTATGGAAATATTATCAAGTTTAGTTACTGCTTTTTTAAGTCCCTTAATTATATCTTTCTTATCTAACTCATGTAACTCAAATATTTGACATCTACTTCTTATAGCAGGATTAATCTTATGATATGGATTTGAAGTAGTTAAGCCAATCAATATAACTAATCCTGATTCAATATGAGGAAGAAGTAGATCTTGTTTATCTTTATTCATTCTATGAATTTCATCAATTATTAAAACTATTTCACCATACATTTTTGCTTCATCTATAGCTAAATCAAAATCGCTTTTATTATTAATAACAGCATTTAGCATAATAAATCTTTTATTTAATGTTTTAACCATAACATTTGCTAAAGTTGTTTTTCCTGTACCAGGTTTTCCATAAAGAATCATAGAAAATAGTTTTTTATTTTTTAATAAATTATATATTATTTTATCTTTACCAATTAGATGATCTTGTCCTACAACATCTGATAGTTTTTCTGGTCTTAAAATATTAGCTAATAATTCCATATTAAACACCTCAACATCAATTATATCAAATTTAGAATTTTTTTGATATAATTGATTAAGAAAGAATGATAAAAATGAAAGATTATATTTTAATAGATAAATATATTGATTATATAAAATATGAATGTAAATTATCAGAAAACACTATTATTTCCTATAAAAATGATTTATATTCCTTTATAAAGTATTTTAAAGGCAATATTAGAGACTTAGATGAAAAAAGCATCACATTATACATATCTAATATATATAATACTAAAAAAGATACTACAATAGCACACACTATAACTACAATACATTCATTTTATTTATTTTTACTAAATGAAAAAATTATATTTAAAAACCCATGTAATTTAAAGCATCCTAAGTTAGCAAAACATTTACCAGTTTTTCTAAGTGAAGAAGAAATAGATATTTTATTAAATATTGATTTAAAAATACCATTAGATTACAGAAACAAAGCAATATTTGAATTATTATATGCAACTGGAATAAGAATTAGTGAACTAACTAGTTTACAACTATCAAATTTAGATTTAGATAATTGCATTATTAGAATAATGGGGAAGGGTAAAAAAGAAAGAGTTGTACCAATAAATGATGTATCATTAAAATACTTAAAAATATATTTAGATTATTATAGATCAGTAATTTTAAAAAATAAAGTAAATGATTATCTTTTTATTAATAATAATGGAGAATCAATAAGTAGACAAGGAATATTTAAAATAATTAAATTAGAAGCAAAAAAGAAGGGTATTGATAAAAATATTTCTCCTCACACTATAAGACATTCTTTTGCTACTCATTTATTAGCGCATGGAGCAGATTTAAGGGTAATTCAAGAGCTATTAGGACATAGTGATTTATCTACTACACAAATCTATACTCATTTAATAAATGAACAAATTAAAAATGATTATAATGCTTATCATCCAAGAAGTAATAAATAAAAGAAAAGGAAACCTTTTCTTTTATTATTTTGAAGAATTTCTAGCATTATTTCTTGTAGAATTGCTTCTAGAATTACATCTTTTGGAATTGTTTCTTGCACTACATTTTGCATTATTTCTTGCATTATTTTTATTTGCCATTTTCTTTTCACCACCTACAATTATTATGGATTAATAATTAATAATAATAATGGTAATAATTGACAAAAATAATCTATATAATAAATAATAGGGGAGTAATTAAAATGAAAATACTAGGTATATTAATATCATTAATTGCAGGACTATCAACTACTTTAGGGACCATTTTTATTTTTTTTAATATTAAAGAAGACAAAATAGATAAATTTATTACTTTTTCTTTAAGTCTATCTATTTCTATTATGATTTTAATATCAATAGTGGAACTATTTCCTAAATCATTCTTTTCTTTAATTAACCATTATGGTATATATGGAATAGTATTAACAATAATATGTATTATAATAGGATTTATTTTAATAAATTATTTAAATAAAAAAATAACTAAATACACTACTTCGAATGATTTATATAGAGTAGGGATACTATCAGCAATTACATTAATGCTGCATAATATTCCTGAAGGTATTGCAACTTTTTTAGGTACATATACAGATATAAATTTAGGAATTAAATTAGGATTATCAATTATGTTACATAATATTCCTGAAGGTATTGCTATAGCTGTACCTATATACTATTCTACTAGAAATAAGAAAAAAGCTATATTACATACTTTAATATCAGGTCTCTCAGAACCATTAGGTGCTATAATAGCTTGTCTTTTCTTAACTCGATTCGTCTCATATAATATCATAAGTATAGTATTAATAACAGTAGCTACAATAATGATTACATTATCTATAGAAGATATATTACCACAAGCAAAAAAATATAAAAAAGATAAATATATTATTTATGGATTAATTATAGGAATATTATTATTTATAATTAATTATTTTGTATTTTAATAGAAGAGTAGTATTATTATTTTTTTATTTTAAACTTATCGGTTAACATAATATATATTATAGGAAGTTAAATAAAAATAAAAATAGTAGTTAATTACTACTACTCTTTATACTTTTCTTGATTGAATTTCTGCAATCTTTTCAAATACTTCATTAGCATTTGATTCATTTATTTCATTATAATTTAACTCTTTTAATGCTTGTACTTTTATAGTGTTTAATTGTTGAGTGCGAGATAGCTTCTCTTCAGTTTTTTGTTCTATTTCCTGAACGAATCTTTTGTGTGATTCAATTAATCTACTTTTACTTGCTCCTCCACTATTATATAAAGTAAGAGCAGAATATAATAATCCTTCAAAAATAAATTGTTTATCTTCATTAAATTTAAAATCATTAGGATTAGTAAATCCGGTGGTTTTAGACATATATCCAAAAATATATTTTATTTCGGGAACATTATCTATAGATTGTAAGCAATGATACATATAAATAAAAGCATTAAAATAATCTTTATTATTTTCTTCGCTTAATTTTTCTTTCATTAAAAATGTAATATCAGTAATTAATGTTTGTTCTTCTTTTTTTAATCCTTTTAAATCAAAATAATTATCTAAATCGCTAGAATTTTTAACACCATTATTAAGTCTTTGTTCAACATTCATTAAATAATCTGTATTTATTTTAATACCGTTAATAGTGGAATCCTCCCCATCTTCAATATCTAATAATCTAAATAAAAGAATCTTTTTTTCTTTAGGCCATTTACTAATATCATCTAATTCTAAATAATTATATACCATTTGTCTAGATACTCCTAAATATTTTGCTAATCTAACCTTAGAAATACCTAATTCTTGAAATAATTCATCTAATTTTTTCATTTACTTACCTACTCTTTCAATCATTTACACTTTCATTATATAACACTTAACATTTGCTTGTCAAACAAAACCATTGGTATTTTTGCTTTATTAGTTTATTTGGATTTATAAATACCAAAGCTTTTCATTATTTTTTCTTACTTCTTTTATTATACCGCTTCCCAAGCATTCTTCTCCGAGATAAAATACACAAGCTTGTCCAGGCGTTACAGATTTTGCTAAACCAGGATATTTTACTTTAATTTCTTCAGAATCTAAGTATTCCAATTCAACAGGATGATCATTTCCTCTATATCTAAATTTAGCAGTACAAAACGCTGGCTTTGTTTCACTTATAAAATTTATTTTATCTACAATACACTCATCTGAATATAATTCAATTGGATCACTTCCAAATGCAACATATAATATATTTTTTTCTACATTTTTACCTACTACAAAATGTTTATTTTCATTACCACTAATTCCAACATTTTTTCTTTGACCAATTGTATAATTCATTAATCCATCGTGTTTACCAATTATTTCATTAGTATAAATATCAATTATATCTCCAGGATTACTTTTTAAGTAATTATGTAAGAATTCTTGATAATGTCTTTCTCCAATAAAGCATATTCCAGTTGAATCTTTTTTATCGGCAGTAGATAAGTCAATTTTTCTTGCAATTCTTCTAACTTCATCTTTATTCAGACCGCCGACAGGAAATAAAACATTTTTTAATTGATTAGACGATATCTGAGCTAAAAAATAAGTCTGATCTTTATTATTATCTACACCTCTTAAAAGCTTATTACCCTCTACTCTAGCATAATGGCCAGTAGCTATATAATCTGCCCCTAATTTTTCTGCTTCTTTTTTAAATAAATCAAATTTTATATATTTATTGCACATTAAGTCAGGGTTTGGTGTTCTTCCTTTTTTTAATTCATCTAAAAAATAACTAAAAACATTATCCCAATATTCTTTAATAAAATTAACTCTATATAAGGGAATATCTAATTTATTACATACTTCTTTTGCATCATTATAATCCATTTCTTGAGGACAAATATCATTATTTAAATTTGGATTGCCTAAGGTATCATTATTAACTGAACTATCCCAGTTTCTCATAAATAACCCTATTACATCATAACCATCTTTTTTTAGTAAGTAAGCAGCTACAGAAGAATCAACTCCTCCACTCATTCCTACTACAACTTTTTTCATATGATTCACCTACAGAAATTATAACATTTTATAATAAAAATTTAAAGAATAACAGTACTTTATTAAATATGAAATAAATAATAGTTTCATTTATTATAATTATTATTAAACATATACCAAATCTAATAATATTATATTTAAAAGTTTTTATAAAAGATTCATTAGAGCTATTAATTAAAGTATTTATTAATTTAAAAGTATTAGTTATAGATAAATATGATAAATATATAAGTATACTTAATAAAATAATTTTAAATAATATCAAATATATAAAATAATATATAAGCCCTAATAGACCATTATTTGTAATTATTGGTATAATAAGAAATCCAATAGAAAAACCTTCAAAAAATAAATAAAATAATATAAAGGGAACACCTATTACACTTATACTTAAAGTGTATATTATAAATATTATTATTATATATTTAATATTAAATTTATTATATATTAATATATTATTTAAGTTTTCTATATCCAATAGAATATCATTTTTTTTATTTTCTCCCAGTAAAAGATAATATACAATTCCAAAAACAATAGAAATAATTAATAAAGAAATATTAAATATTATTATTTTATTTAAGCTTGTCCTTTTTTTCATTATAATCACCTATTTAAATATATTTACGAATTAATAATTTTATGATATATTAATAATATATTTAGAGGTGAATAATGAAAAAGAAAACACAAAAAATTGTAGTATGGAGTTTACTAATTATTATGATTTTAGGAACTATTGCTACATTTGCAGTATATTTTATTAAATAAAAAACGAATTAATAATTATTAATTCGTTTTTTTATTATTTCTATATTTATTATATCTGTCATATCTTTTTGATAAAACATAATATTCTTCAGGTTCAGCATATTTCATTAATTTACTATAAAATCCACAATTGCTAAAACCTTCTGGGCATCCCCCTCTATAAACACAGCTTGGAACACAAGCCCAATAAACATTATAATCAATGTCTTTTAAGCATTCAACTACCGCTGACCAATACATTCTTGTTGTTGGATCAGCACAAGAACATAACCTTTTATTTGATATATTTATTAACGCTTGTATATTTGCATCCATTTCCATAGGAACATAATTCATTTGACTTCTAGATTCTCTAGAAATATTAGTTCTATCATCTCTTTCAGTACCAATATATTTTTCACAGCCTTCATGGTGTCTTGCAAAATGTGTACTTATAGCATAAGGAATAGTATTCCACTTCCAAGAAATATTTCCTCTTCTTATAGGACTATGCTCACTTAATAAAAGTTTTCTTTTCCATTCGTCATTTGGAGTTTTAGAAGCTTGTTTAGATATAGTAGTCATACAAGCAGATTTAATTTTCATCCAATCTATATCAGCATTAGTAATACTTACATTTGTATTATATTCTCTATGAATAATATTCTTATTAATTTCTGTAAAATCTCCATTAATAACTTTACCATTAAAATTAGTTAGTTCTTCAGATATAGAAGAATCTAAAATAGGATTCATTAAATATATTTCTTTACCTATCATAAATGCTTCATACATATTTAAAAATGTTAATGAATCAATATGATTTTCATATATCTCATTATTCTCTATTTCATCATAATTTAAAACCAGTATTGCATTAGAAGAAGCTATTTTACTTTTTGTTAATTTAAACATATCAGATATATGTTTTTTATACTCATTCTCATCTAAATCTTTTAAATCATTATTTTCTTTTTTTTCATATTCATTTGGAAATATAACTTCAAATCCTAAAATTTCTAATTGCTCTTTTGCAAATTCTATATAAGAATAATTAGAATTAGAACACACTAACATTATTTTTTTCATAAAAACCCTCCATAAGTGTATTATATATAAACGCACATAAAATGTCAAAATAAAAGGAGATTATTTTTCTCCTTCTTTTAACATAGTTTCTATTAATATACCATATCCTGTAGTAACTTCATCTATTATAACGTGTGTAACTGCTCCAATTATTTTATTATTTTGTATAATAGGAGAACCACTCATTCCTTGAACAATTCCTCCAGCTTTATTTAATAATTCTTCATCGGTAATTTTAAAATATAAGTTTTTTATACTTGATTTTTCTTTTATAGTTTCTATATTAATTTTATAACTATTAATCGTGTTATCTTTTAATACAGTTAATATTTCTGCTTCTCCTAAAGAAGGCTTCCCTATTTCCAATAAATCTTTATTAGGCAATTCTGATTCATAAATACCATATATTCCATAATCAGTATTTTTTAATATAGTTCCATATTTAGTATTAGAAAAAAATCTTGCGTTTTTACCTCCTGGTGTTCCATTTGAACTTCTATCTATTCCGGTTATTAAACTTTTAAATATAGTACCACTTTTAATTTCTATTTTATCATTAGTGGTACTTTCTATTATTTCGTGACCTAAAGCACCATATATTTTTGTTTCAGGATCTATATATGTAAGCGTACCTATTCCGGTTAAAGAATCTTTAACATATAATCCAGTCTTATATATGTCATCTACTTTTATTAAACTAAAATCAATAGTTTTAATATCATTTTTTCTTTTTATAGTTAATTGTATTTGATTATTTCTATTATTTTCTAATAAAGTTGTTAAATCCTCTACTGAGTATACATTTTCATTATTAACTTTAATAATAATATCTCCTACTTTTAATGATGGATTACCTTTATTAACTTTACCATCTATTTTATAAAATCCAATTATTAAGATTCCATCCGTTTCTATTTTTATTCCAATATTTTCTCCACCAGGAATTATTTCATTAGAATAAGCTAGAATATTTGTTGGAAATAATAATAAAACTATTATTAATATTATTTTTTTTCTCATAAAAAACACTTCCTATTTATAGTATTAACTAAAACGAGCAAAAAAAAAAGACATTATTTGGTAATGCCTATTCTTCAATAGAAAAATCTTCCAATTTTCCATTTTCTGCCAATATTTTATTTACTTTTTCCGTAGCATTATTTAACTTGTCGCCACAGAATTTTGCTAATTTCATTGCATTTGTATATTTTTCTATAGCTAAATCCAAATCGATATTACCAGATTCTAGTTCTTTAACTATACTTTCTAATTCGGTTAATGCTTCTTCAAATTTTTTATTTTCCATTGTCTTTAATCCTTTCTATATTTGCTTCAATTTCTCCAGAGTACAATTTTATATTCAATTTATCATTAATCTTTAAATCTTTTGTAGATTTTATTATATTATTATTAACCTTTACAATAGAATATCCTTTTTCTAAAATAGATAATGGATTTAATAATGATAGTTTATTTAAAATATTAGTAAAGTTGTATTGCTTATCTTTATATATATTATTAGGATTTTTAAGTATATTTACACTTATTACATTCTTATATCTAATGTTATTTTTATTTAATATATTTTTAATATAATTATTTGATCCTTCAATTAGATTAGTAAGTTTTTCTTCTTTAATCTGATATAAAGCTAATGGGTTTTTTAAAATATAACTATCATTAATAGATTTTAAATGTTTATCCATTCTATTTAAATAATTATTAATATTCTCATTTGCTCTAATACATATTTGCCCAATTAAATTTTTAATATCAATTAAATTTGGCACAGCCATTTCAGCTGCTCCAGTTGGAGTTGGAGCTCTTAAATCTGCAACAAAATCTGATATAGTAAAATCAACTTCATGACCAACAGCACTTATTATTGGAATCTTTGAATTATATATAGCTTCTGCTACGATTCTTTCATTAAAGGCCCATAAATCTTCAATAGATCCTCCGCCTCTTCCTATTATTAAAACATCAATATTATGTTTATTTGCTTCTTCTATTTGCTTAACTATACTTTCTTTTGCTCCTTCTCCTTGAACTAATGAAGGAAATAAAATAGTATTGCATATTGGATATCTTCTTTTAATTGTACTTAAAATATCTTTAATAGCAGCTCCTGTAGAAGCTGTTATTATACCTATACTATTTGGATATTTTGGAATACTTTTTTTATGCTTTTCATCAAAATATCCTAAAGAAGCTAATTCTTTTTTTAATTCTTCATATTTAAGATATAAATTTCCTAATCCATCCTCTTCCATTTTTTCTACATATATTTGATATCCACCATTTGCTTCATAAACGCTTATTTTTCCTTCAATTAAAACATTCATTCCATCTTGGGGAATAAAAGAGAGCTTATTTGCATTAAATTCAAACATAACTGCATTTATTCTAGAAGACTCATCTTTCAATGTAAAATATAGATGACCTCTTGTATGATGTTTATAATTAGATATTTCACCTTTTAAAAAAACTTTTTTTAAATTATCATCTTTATCAAACATATTTTTTATATAATGATTTAATTCACTTATTCTTAAATATTCCATTATTCTTTACTAATCCTATCCAATACAGCATTAATCATTTTAGTAACATTTTCATCACTATATTTTTTAGATAATTCAATAGCTTCATTTATTATTACTATTTTAGGAGTGTCAGTATATTTTAATTCATAAATACCTATTCTTAAAACAGAAGCTCCAGTTGTATCAAATCTATCAATTTTCCAATCTTCTAAATATTTATTAGCTATTTCATCTATTTCATTTTTATGAGTAATAACACCATAAACAATTTCTTTTACAAAATCGTTATCAATGTCTAAATTTTCTTTTATAATATCATCTACATCAAATTTAATTTTATTTTTATTAAATATTTCTATCTGATATAGAATTGTCATACTTATATTTCTTAATTCACTTCTAGTTTTCATAAAATCACCTCTTTAATTCTAACATATAATATAAAATAAATCACTCTCTATATTTTTTTTATTAATTCTAATATATCTTTTTGAATATTTTCAATACTTCTTAAATTATTATTATTACTAACTTTAATTATATTCCAGTCAAAATGCTTTGATAATAATCTTCCAGTATCTACAGTCTTTCTTAGATATTTAAAATCTTTTTCATGAATATCTTTTTTAACACCATCATTATCAGTCCTATTATTTAATAAATTATAATGAACATCTTCATCTACATCTAAATATATAGTTAAATCAGGAATAGGCAAACCTAATAAGTTATATTCATAATTATATACCCAATCAGCAAATTTTTGTTTTTCTTCATCTGTTTTATAATTTGCAGATTGATATATCATACTTGAAGATGTATATCTATCAAAAAGTAGTATTTCATCATTATCATAATGACTTTTTAATTCTTTATAATATGTAATTACTCTATCTATTGCATAAAAAGAATTAATTGCATAAGGACTATCAATTTCTGGATAATCACCTTTTAAATAATTAGTAACAAACTCTCCTTGTAAAGAATTATATGTAGGAAAATGATGATAATATATTTTATTATTTTCTCCTAAGTTTTTTTGTAATAATTTTATTTGTGTACTCTTTCCTGTACCATCTGATCCTTCAATAACAATGATTTTTCCCATAATATTTCTCCTATTTATCTAACGTTTTTAATTCATATAATATATTAATTGCTTCCATCGGAGTTAATTCTAATGGATTTATTTCTTTTAATCTATCCCTTAATTTATCTTCTTTTTCTACAAAATTAAATTTAATTTGTTCATTATTTTTTTTAGTTTTAGAATTGTTTTCATAATTATTTAAAATTTCTTTTGCTCTTTCTATTACTTCATTAGGCATGTTAGCAAGTGAAGCTACATGGATACCATAACTTTTATCAATAGATCCATCTTTAACTTTATGTAAGAAAATTATGTTACCATTTTCTTCTAAAGCACTTACATGGACATTTTTAATATTAGAAAATGTTTTATCCATTACAGTTAATTCATGATAATGAGTAGAAAATAATGTTTTACATTTAATATTAGTATTTATATACTCTAATACTGATTCAGCTAAGCTCATTCCATCAAATGTTGCAGTACCTCTTCCTAATTCATCAAATAAAATTAAACTA
>CAYNLX010000006.1:0-21591 GCA_964398265.1 uncultured Muribaculaceae bacterium
ATAGATTAAAAGGAAATAATGTAATATTAGTTTCTGGATCTGATTGTCATGGCACACCAATAGATGTTAAATCTATTCAAGATAATAAACCAGCAAAAGAAATTGTTGATGAATGTCATGAGAATTTTGTTAGAGACTTTAGTGACTTAGGTATTAGTTTTGATTTGTATAATAGAACTGATGACATATATCACAAGAAATTTGTACAAGAACAATTTAAAAAATATTATGAGTATGGATATCTTTATGAAAAAGAAGAAGAGCAATTATATTGTAAAAAATGTAACTTGTTTTTAGCAGACAGATATATAGTAGGAATATGTCCAAAATGTGGAACTAACATTAAAGGCGATGAGTGTGAAAAGTGTGGAAGTCTTTTAAATATTAATGATGTTCTTGAAACAAAATGTGCCATTTGTAATGAATTAACAAGCATTAAAAAAACTAAAAATTTATACTTTGCATTATCTAAATTTCAAGATAGTATAAAAAAATTAGTTAATGATAAAAAAAATGATTGGAGAGAAAATGCAATATCTTTTACTAAGAGGTATTTAAATGAAGGAATACCAGATAGATGTGCTTCTCGTAGTCTAAATTGGGGAATTGATGTTCCAATTGCGGGTTATGAAACTAAGAAAATATACGGATGGTTTGAAAATGTTTGGGGATATGTAACAGCTAGTAAAAAATATTGTGAAGAACATAGCCTTGATTGGGAAAAATATTGGAAAACAGGTAATAATAAGATATATTTAGTTCATGCTAAAGATAATATACCATTTCATACAGTTATATTTCCATCTTTATTGAATGCAACAAAAGATAATTATAAATTGCCTGATAAAATAGTATCAGATAATTATATAACTATTGAAGGAGAAAAATTATCAAAGAGTAAAGGTAATTATATATCAGTAAAATATATTTTAGATAGATATTCGCTCGATGCAGTTAGATATTATTTTATATCAAACGATCCCTCTAAAAGAGATTTTAATTTTACATGGGATGGTTTTATAAATTCCATTAATGGTGAGTTACTTGGGAAATGGGGAAATTTCATTAATAGAACTTTAATTTTTGTGAACAAATCGTTTGATGGTAAATTAAGTAATTCAAAAATTGATGAATATATTGATAAAAATTTGAATAGATTATTTAATGAAGTGGGTGAACAAATTGATAATGGTGATGTTAAAGAAGGATTGAAAAATATATTTAATTTCATTAATTATGCAAACAAATATTTTGATAAAAACAAACCATGGGAATTAGCAAAAAGTAATACAGCTAAATGTGAAAAAATATTATTTAATTGTGTTAATATAATATTTAATATTAACACTTTATTAAAACCATATTTACCTTTTTCAAGTGGAAAAGTTGATTCTTATATTAATGTTAGTAATAGCGAATGGAAGTATCAAAGTATAAGTAGTGTCAATGTCTGCAGTGAAATACATCCATTGTTTGAAAGATATGATAAAAAACGAATTCAAGAAGAGATTAATATATTAAAAAACATTAAATAAGAAAGTTTGCATTTGGTTTAATAATAAATTCTAGAAAAAACTTTTAATAGTACGCCTGAAAAACACTGAAAAAAACCAGGTAAACTTGACTTGACTAGTGGAGAAGCTCTCTTAAAAGCAGTTCAGATAAGAGAGTATAAAGGCACCATTGGTGAATTACTTGTACATATGTGCGAGTTTTTTGGCTTTTTGTGATATAATTATAATTAATAGACAAAAAGTAATTTGCTATTCCGTTAATAGAATATAAAAAGAGTATTGACTCTCCACTTAGGGAATATTATATAAATAATTTAAGAGGCATAATATGTATAAAATTGGAGAATTTTCAGTTTTATCTAAAACTATAATTAAAACATTAAGATATTATGAAAATGAAGAATTATTAATACCAAAATATATTTATCAAGATAATAATTACAGGTATTATGAATCATCTCAATTAAGTGATATTTCAAAGATAATAAATTTAAAACAAATTGGTTTATCAATTAAAGATATCAAATATGTAATTAATGGTGGAAATATCAAAGAAGTTTTAGAGAGAAGGAAAAAAGAAATAGAAGAATTCCAATTATCATATAATATAGAGCTTTCAAAAATAAATTATTTATTGGAGGAGAAGAATATGAATAATGAAACTTTTATGAAAGAATTACCAAAATGTACTATTTATTACAAAGAAGGTATTATTAATAAATATAATGATATGGCAGAATTTATAGTAGATTCTGGTAATGAATGTTTAAAGCAAAATCCTAATATAAAATGTATTAGTCCTGACTATTGTTTTGTTGAATATTTAGATGGCGAATATAAAGAAAAAAATATCAGAATGAGATATTCACAAGCAGTAGAAACAAAAGGGATAGAAAATGATAATATTAAATTTAGAGATTTAGAACATGTCCAAGCAATTTGTATTTATCATAAAGGTACTTATGATAATTTGGGAAAATCTTATAGCATTATAATGGATTATATTGAAAAGAATGGCTATGAGATAATTGATTATTATAGAGAATGTTATATCGATGGTGTTTGGAATAAAGATAAAGTAGAAGATTGGTTAACCGAAATTGAGGTTCTAGTTAAAAAGAAAATGTTATTAGGAAGTTCCAGTGGGGCAGAATTTAAAAAGAATGACGAATTTTCTAAGGGAATTTTATATAATTACATTATTAGTATGTATGGAAGGGTAAGAAAATTTTATGAGAAAAAAAATGTTTAATATTACATTAATTATAATTGTAATTTTAGGGTGTATTGGATGTAGTTTAATTAAAAATAAATTTGAAATTGGAAAAAAATCAGATGTTGAAATATCTCAAAACGATGTTTTATTATCATTAAAAGAAGGCTCATTATCTAATACTGGAGTTACAGTAATTATAAAAAATAATAGTGATAAATTTCTTTATTTTGATGAAGAATATGAGATTGAAATTAAACAAGATGATGATTGGTATAAGATAAACGCGGTGTTAGATTTTACTGAACCATTATGGGAATTGGCACCATCTGAATCTAAAGAACTTAAGGTTTTTTGGAAAAATGGCTATGGTAAATTAGCATCAGGACAATACAGAATTATTAAAAAAGTATTTTTGAAAGGTGAAGATCAAACTATTAAATTTAATGTATCTATTGAATTTAATATAAAATAATAAATAATTATAAAACAAAAGAATATAGATTGATTTTTATACTTTTTTTGTTGTTTTAATCATATATTTTTATGAAAGGACAAGTTATCATGAAATTATATGGACTAACAGATGAAGAAGTATTGTTACAGAGAAGTAAATATGGAAGTAATAAGATTAATAAAATAAAAAGCAATACTTTATTAAGAATGTTTATAGAATCTTTGGGAGATCCAATTATAAAAATATTATTAACAGCTTTATGTATAAAAATAGTATTCTTATTTGAAAGCTTTGATTGGTTTGAGACTATTGGTATATTGATAGCTATTTTTATTGCAACTTTTGTATCTACTATTAGTGAATATGGAAGTGAAAAAGCCTTTGAAAGTTTACAAAATAAGGAATCAAATTTTAAAATAAAAGTAATAAGAAATAATAAATATTATATGATTGATTCTGATGAAGTGGTAGTGAAAGATATTATAGTTTTGTCTAGTGGAGATATGATACCAGCAGATGGAAAAATGATAAAAGGTAAAATATTTGTAGATGAATCCATGATTAATGGTGAAACCAAAGAAAAGGAAAAAAATATTAATGATATTGTATTAAGAGGAACGGTTGTATACAACGAAGAAGGAATATTTGAAGTTACTGCTGTTGGTGATAAAACTGTATATGGAAAGTTAGCAAATGAACTTCAAGAAAGAAATCCTATAAGTCCTTTAAAACTAAGGTTAAAAAAATTAGCTAAAATAATAAGTAAAATAGGATATATAGGTTCTATATTAGTAAGTACATCTTATTTATTTAGTGTTATAGTGATAGATAATAATTTTGATTGGAATAGTATAATTAATACTTTAACTAATTTTAATGTGATGTTTAATTATATAATTTATGCTTTAACTTTAAGTGTTACTATCATAGTTGTAGCGGTTCCAGAAGGACTACCTATGATGATTACACTTGTATTATCATCTAATATGAAAAGAATGTTAAAAAGCAATGTTTTAGTAAGAAAAATGGTTGGAATAGAAACTTCGGGTAGTTTAAATGTTTTGCTTACAGATAAAACAGGAACTTTAACTAAAGGAAAATTAGAAGTATCATCCTTTATTTCAGGAGATTTTAAAGAATATAAAAATGTCAAAGACTTAGAAAAGAATATTAAATTATATAATTTATTACAGACATCTCTTTACTATAATAATAGTAGTGTATATGATGAAGCGTTAAATATTATAGGGGGTAATTCTACAGATAAAGCTTTGCTTAAATATATAAAAATGCCAATTAATAATAAAATAAACATTAAACACACACAATATTTTGATAGCACATTAAAATATAGTTATGTTATAAGTCAAGAAGATAACATTTATATAAAAGGTGCTGGAGAAAAAATAATTCCTTATTGTAATCATTATTTTGATTCTTTTGGAAGAAAACAACTCATAGATAAAAAAGCAGTTTATAGTTTAATTGAAAAAAAAATGAAAAAAGGTTTTAGAATAATAGCAGTTGCTGAAGGAGAAACTCCGTATATAAAAGATTTAACTTTGATTGGTATTATATTAATAAAAGATGAAATAAGAGATGAAGCTAGAGTAGGTATAGATTTAGTTACTAATGCAGGAATACAAACTATTATGGTAACTGGAGATTCATTAGAGACTGCTAAAAGTATTGCTACTGATGTAGGATTATTAAAAGAAAATGATATCATTTTAACAAGTGAAACATTTAATAAAAAAACAGATTATGAAATAAAAAGTGAATTTAGTAAATTAAAAATACTTGCAAGAGCATTACCTGATGATAAAAGTAGATTAGTAAGACTAGCTCAGGAATTAGATTTAGTAGTAGGTATGACTGGAGACGGAGTTAATGATGCTCCGGCTTTAAAGAAAGCTGATGTTGGTTATGCTATGGGTAGTGGAACGGAAGTGGCTAAAGAAGCAAGCGATATAGTAATATTGGATGATAATATAATGTCAATTAGTGCCTCAATATTATATGGAAGAACTATTTTTAAAAGTATAAGAAAATTTATAATACTTCAACTTACAATTAATTTATGTGCATTATTATTATCTATTGTAGGCCCTTTTGTTGGAATTAACACACCTATAACAATAATACAAATGTTATGGATAAATATGATAATGGATACTTTAGCAGGAGTAGCATTTTCATATGAACCTGCTTTGAAAGAATATATGAAAGAAAAGCCAAAAAAGAAAAGCGAATCAATTATTAACAAATATATGTATTCAGAAATATTATTTACTGGAATATATTCTGCTATATTATGTTTAGTATTTCTTAAAAGTAATATAATATATAAATTAATTAGATTTGATGTTGATAGTAAGTATTTGATGACTGCATATTTTAGTTTGTTTATTTTTATAAGTATATTTAATGCATTTAATGCAAGGACACATAGATTAAATATATTTGCTAATATTTTTAAAAATAAAATATTTATTTGTATTATGACATTTATTTTGATAATACAAATATATTTAATTTATAAAGGTGGATCATTATTTAGAACATATGGTTTAAATATAAAAGAAATGGTATTAGTAATTGGATTATCTTCTACCGTAATAATAATTGATTTTATTAGAAAGATTATATTAAAAAGATTTAATAAATTAAGTGGAGTATAATTGCACTTACAATAATAATATGATAAAATATCTATAGAATAGGAGCTTTTATCATGGAAAAAAAGCGTAATATAGCTATAATAATTTGTATTATAATAATAATCTTTTTAATTGGTTATTCTTATGCTTTTTTTACAGCAAAAACAACTGGTAATTCTCAATCAGTTTCTTTTGCTGTTGATAAATTAGAGTTAACTTTTAATAGTGGAAATGAAATTACTTCTAGTTTTAATCCTGGTTCTACTTCATCAAAAACTTTTACAATTACTAATACTGGTAAACGACAAATAACATATGATTTGATTTGGCTTTCTATTAACAATACTTTAATAAACAAAAATGATTTAGTTTATTCAGTTTCATGTTCTTCTAATGGAAGTAATTGTAAAGCTTTAAGTCAATCAGAAGTTCCTTCATCAGGAAGTAATATTCCAATAATAGAAAGTATTGTTATAGCTCCAAATGAAACTCAAACATTTACAATAGCATATAAATATTTAAATACAAACTATGAACAAGCAATAAATAATAATACTTCATTTAGTGGAACAATTTATATTTCTACCGGAACACTTTCTACTACATATAATTATTTAGAACCAAAAAATTTAATGAATACTGCTGATAATAATTATCTTTCTTATGAACTTTTACATAATAATAATGTTATTACTACTGAAGCTTCATTAGATAAACTACCTGTTAGTCAAACTACATATGATTCATTGGAAGCAACTGATCAAACACAATATGGTATTGAAATTATTGGAAAAGAATCTGCAATAATTGAGAATGGTCTTTTTAAAACTTATGGAGATGATGGTTACTATACATATTATTTTAGAGGGTTAGTTAATAATTATATTAAATTGGATGGATATAATGCTAGAATAATGAGAATTAACGAAGACGGTAGTATTAGAATTACACTTAATATTGATGAAGATAGTGAAATTTCTTCAGATTTAAAATCAGTATGGAATTCAAATACCTATAATAATAGTTATTCATATTTAGAAAATGAAGTATATATTAATAGCAATATGAAAGATATGTTAGATAATTTTTATGATAAATATTTAAATGTTTATAATGCTTTATTATCTTATGGATCATTTTGTAATGATAATAGTTTACATTATTATAATTTTGATTCAGTTGAAGAAATAGAAAATGGAGTATTAATCACAAATGAATTTACTATGGAAGAATTAGAAAACATGTTTGATGAAGAAGGAATTACTTATTTACCAGAATCAAATTATACAAATAGAAGAGATTATATTATTCAATTATTATATATTGCTGCAGAAGCAGATCCTTTAGAAGTTACCGAAGAAGAACTACTTTCTGATGTTGTCGGTTCATCAATAGATGCATTTATATATAGAGATAAATTTTATAAATATACTTTTAGTTGTCCTAGTGGAGCAAATAAATATATATACAAAATTGGATTACAAACAGCAGATGAAGTTGTTTTTAGTGGAATTAAAACAAAAGTAGCAAACAATGAAGATGATATTTCATTTGGAAAAAATATGTTTACTATGACTGCAAATAGTAGTAATAATATGGTTTTATTTTACGATAATAATAGCGTTAATGTAGATATAAAAAACAATAATTATTCTTATGTTGGTGTATCAAGTACATTTAATAAGTCAATTTCTCCAGTTGTAAATTTAAAATCCGATATAAAAATAACTGGTGGTATAGGAAGTAAAGCTAATCCATACATAATAGATTTAAATAGTTAGGAGAATTCTTTTTATGAAAAAATATAAGACAACATTATTATTAATGCTATTAATAATTGGAATTATTTCTATTTCATTTTTTTCATACGCTTATATTTATCCTATGTTAAAAGGTAATTCCTCTGCAGATACTATAACGTTAGGATCAAAAGAAATTACGATAACTAATGCAATAGTATTAGAAGAACTTTCTTTAGAAGAAGGAGATACAATTACTAAAAGTTTTACTATTACAAATACCGGAAATCAAAGTATTACTTTTGATATAGTTTGGTTATCATTGATTAATAGTTATAACAATAAAGATGTAATGATATATAAAAATAGTATTGATAATACAGAAAAAGAAGTACCTCAAACTGGAAGGAATATTCCGATATTAAAAAATCAAACATTAACATCTAATTCATCTATAACATATACTTTTACTTTTGAAAATAAAGAATCAAGTAGAAATCAAAATATTAATCAAGGAAAAACAATAAGTGGAAATATTATGCCGATTATTGAATCATATGAAACAGTATATAAAATTCATGAACCCTATAGTATTTCTTTAAGCGATGACTACTTAGTAAGAAAAATATATAATAATTATAATAGTCAATCAGTTTTTGATTTAAATAAAATACCAGTATTATCCACTACATATAACTCACTCTCAGATGATCCAAATGGAAGTGTTGCAGGAAAACTATTATCTTCATCATCAGAAAATGGATTATTTAAATATGAAGGTGAAGATGGATATTATACATATTTTTATAGAGGAATAGTGGATAATTATATTAAGTTTTCTAAAAATAATTTAGTTGGAAGAATTTTAAGAATAAATGAAGATGGCACTATTAGAGTATATATTCCTAATCAGTCTGTTGAAAATTATGATGATTCTAATAATTATCGATATTCTTATATTGTAAATGATCTAGAAACCAATTCTACTATTAAAGAAGAAATAGATAGTACTATATTAAATGCATTATATGATATAGATTATTTATTAGACTATTCATTGTTTTGTAATGATATTGATATAATAAATGTAGATGATACTGAAGATTTAGAAATGATTTTATTATATTACGGAACTTATGGATTAGGATCTTTAGAGGCTATTATTACAAAAATGACTAATGATGGATTAACGATACCTTTAAGATCATCTTATTCTTCAGATAAAAGTTATTATATTGATATGTTAAAAGCTTGTTATGGAAACAATATTCTAACTACAATTACAAATGCTAATTTATCGACTTCTTATATTAGAGAATTAGCAAAAAAGCCAACTTATAAATGTAAAACAACTTCAAATAAATATTATTCAAAAGTAGGGTTACTTACTTTAGATGATTTAATTTTTTATGGAGTTAATAGTAGAAATTATAAAAGTGCCGATATATCTAGTACACCTTTTAATAATCATAATGCCACAATGACTAGATATTCTAATGGTACTGGTAATTATTTATATAAATCTAATTTAGGTCTATTAGATGTTTCTGCTCCCAATACATTAAACACTTCAGGAGTTGTAATAAACATAAAGGCTGATATAAAATGTATTGGTGGAGGATATGAAAATTCCCCTTATTTATGTTAAAAAAATCACTATTTAATAGTGATTTTATTTTTATAATAATCAAATAATTCTTTAAATCTATTGTAATGAACAATTTCTCTTTGTCTTAAAAATAAGAGTGGTTCAATAATATCTTGATCATCAGCAATATTTATTAAATTTTCATATGTAGATCTTGCTTTTTGTTCCGCTGCCATGTCTTCAGTTAAATCTGCAAAGACATCTGAAGTTGAAGCAAATCCCGCTGCGTTAAATGGAATCCCATTAGAATCAGATGGGTAAATAGCTTTATTATGTTCGACATACATTGTTCCTAAACCAGCATTTTCTAATTCTTCTATTGTGGCATCTTTTGTTAATTGGTAAACCATTGAGCAAATCATTTCACAATGTCCAAATTCTTCAGTAGCAATATCATTTAATACTGATTTCCCTTTTTCATCAGGCATAGTAAATTTTTGAGAAAAATATCTTAATGTAGCACCAAGTTCACCATTAGGTCCACCATATTGAGTTATTAAATATTTAGCCATTTTTAAATCTTTTTTTCTAATATTTACTGGATAAGGTAATTTTTTTACATAGCTATACATTTATTTCACTCCTTTCCCAAGGAAAAGGTTCTTTATTCCAATTATATAATGATGCATCACAATCTATTAGTTTTAATGGACCATAATTTTTTTCATATACTTCGCAATATTTTTTATATTCTTCAACATATTTTTTAAATAATGAAAAAGCTTCTTCATCATTGCTGTAAATATCTAAATATAAATTTAAATCATTTATTGCAAAATCTAATTCATATATTTTAAGAATTATAGAATCTTTTTCATTATTTGGAATAATATCTTTTACATGATAATTTTTATAAGGATCATATAAATCTTTAAATAAATTACCACGTATAAAACCTTCGTGAGCAGAATAAAATCTATCAGTATTAAGTATTAAAGTATCTCTTGAAATAGATTTATTATTAATAAAAATATCTAAGTAATTATTATCAAAATACATAATCATTCCTCCTAGGGTATAATATGTGTTTTGTCTATTAATGAAAAGGCTAAATGACTAAAAACTAATTTACAATAAATATAAAATATGATAAAATCTAATTAGAAAGTATGATGATAATGAAAAAGAAAAATAATAAAAAAAAGAATTATCCATTAATTGTATTAATTTTAATTGGATCTTGTGTTTTATTTATATATTTATTTAATACTTTTAATAATTATCAAAAAGAAGTAAACAAGAATTCTTATTTATCAAGAACTATTGGTGAAGTAAAATATGAAGAATTAGATAATATTTTTACAGAAACTAGTGATGATTATTTTCTTTATATAAGCTATGTAGATAAAGATAAAATACTTGATTTAGAAAAAGGATTAAAAAAGATTATATTAAAATATAATATTGAAAATAACATGTATTTTTTAAATGTAACTGATAAGTATCAAGAAGCATCTTTTTATGATGAGCTTAATACAAAATTGGGCTTAAAGAAAAATAAGATAGTTAGTGTACCTGCAATAGTATATTATAAAGATAAATCAAATTTAGAAGTAATATCTAGTACAAATGAAAAAATAATGGAAGCTTCTTCCTTTGAAAATCTTTTAAAATTATATAAAATAAATATTGAAGAATAAAAATGTATTTTAGTAAAAATATTATGTAAGTAGTATACAATGATTAAACAAAAGAATGAAACTTTTGTTTTTTAATTATATAAAAAGAAAAATTAATGTGCTATAATTCCTTTGGTGATGAAAATGATTAATATAGTTTTATTTGAACCGGAAATACCTGGTAATACTGGCAATATTATGAGAACTTGTGTAGCTACTGATAGCATACTTCATTTAATAAAACCACTAGGTTTTTCCTTGGAAGAAAAATATATAAAAAGAAGTGGAGTTAATTATATTGATAATTGTAAATATTATGTTTATGAAAATATAGATGATTTCTTTTCTAAAAATATAGGAACATTTTATTTTTTATCTAGATATGGACATAAACCACATACTAGTTTTGATTATAGTGATAGTAATGAAAAAATATATTTTATATTTGGAAAAGAGAGTACTGGTATTCCAAAAAAAATATTAAAGCCAAATATAGAAAAGTGTATGAGAATTCCTATGACTGATAAAGTTCGTGCTTTAAATTTATCTAATACAGTTGCAATAATGATTTATGAAGCATTAAGACAACAAAATTATAATGATTTATTATTTAATGAACCTCACAAGAGTAAAAATTTTATTGAAGAAGAATAATAAAACTTGAAATAATAAAATTCTTTTGTTATAATACATTTAGCAGATTTAAGTGGGCAAACAGCTCACTTTTATTATAGTTTGGAGTGATTAGCGTGCAAGAGAAACTTAGTGATATTAAGGAAAGACTAAGTAAAGTTTTGCAAAAGGAAGATATTATAGTTGATAATGTTACTTATGTAACTGAGGGAAAATATAATTTTTTAAGAGTAGAACTAGACAAAGTAAATGGTATTGATTTAGATACTATTGTTGATGCAACTAATATAATTAATCCTATAATTGATGAATATGATTTTATAGATGATTCTTTTATATTAGATGTAATAAGTAAAGAAAGCAGATGATAAAATGAATAATAAAGAATTTATAAAAGCATTAAATGGAATAGTAGAAGAAAAAAGTATTTCTAAAGACACGGTATTTGAAGCTATGGAATTAGCATTACAAACTGCATATAAAAAGAATTTTAATTCAAAAACGAATGTTAGAATAGATATTAACAGAGAAACTGGAGATATTAAAGTTTTTTCTTATTTAGTAGTAGTGGATGAAATAGATGAAGGAAGTGAAACTACTGATGAAGAAGGAAATGTTATTAAAGTAGATCCAGAAATTAATATTGATGCACAAATATTACTAGAAGATGCTAAAAAAATTGTACCTAATATTAAAGTTGGGGAAACAATTGAAGAAGAAGTTACACCTAAAGATTTTGGTAGAGTTGCTGCAGGAACAGCTAAACAAGTAATAACTCAAAAAATTAGAGAAGCAGAAAAAGAAAGTGTTATTAATGAATTTTCTGATAAACAAGATGAATTAATGTTAGGAATGCTTGCAATGGAAGATGCTAAAAATTATTATGTAGATTTAGGTAGAACAAGAGGAATACTTCCAAAAAGCGAAATGATTCCTGATGAAGAATTAAAAATGGGTACAAGTATAAAAGTATATGTTACGAAAGTAGAAAGCACTCCTAAAGGACCATTAATATTATTATCAAGAAAACATTATGGATTTGTTAAAAGATTATTTGAAAGTGAGATTCCTGAATTAGCTGATGGTACATTAACATTACATGCAGTAGCTAGAGAAGCTGGTTATAGAAGTAAAGTATCTGTTAGTTCTAGTGATTCTAGAATAGATGCTATTGGTGCTTGTATAGGAGAAAGAGGAAGTAGAATTGGCAGTATATTAAAAGAATTAAATGGGGAGAAAGTAGATTTAATTCTATATAACGAAGATCCTAGTGAATATATTAAAAATGCTTTAAGTCCTGCTAAAAATGTAATAGTGAATATACTAGATGAAAAAGAGCAAACAGCATTAGCTATAGTAGATAATGATAATCTAAGTTTGGCTATTGGCAAAAAAGGTTGTAATGTTAAATTAGCTAGTAAATTAACAAGATACAGAATAGATATTAAAACTATGGATCAAATAAATGAAGAGGGTAATAAAAATGATTAACAAGAAAGTTCCACAAAGAACTTGCATTGTTACTAAAGAAAAAACTAATAAAAAAGATTTAATTAGAATTGTAAGAACTCCCGAAAAAAATGTAGTTGTAGATACTACTGGTAAGATTAATGGAAGAGGTTGTTACTTAAAAAAAGATCTTGAAGTAATAGAAAAAGCAAAAAAAAATAAAATATTAGACAAAGCTTTAGAAGTAGAAATACCCGAAGAATTATTTGAAGAATTAAATAAAATAATGGAGAAATAATATGAGAAAAGATTATATAAGTTGGGATGAATACTTTATGGGGATTGCAGAATTATCCTCTAAAAGAAGTAAAGATCCAAATACTCAAGTTGGAGCTTGTATTGTTGATGAAGATAATAAAATAGTAGGAATAGGTTATAATGGAGCTCCTAAAGGATTTGATGATAAAAAGATGCCTTGGGATGTTAGAGATGGAGAATTATCTCAATCTAAATATGCATATGTTTGTCATGCTGAATTAAATGCCATATTAAATTCAACAAAAGAATTAAACAATTGTAGACTATATGTTTCATTATTTCCATGTAACGAGTGTGCCAAAGCAATAGTGCAATCAGGTATAAAAGAAGTATTATATTTATCAGATAAATATATTGGTACTGAAGGTAACATTGCATCTAAAAAGATATTTGATGAATGTGGAATATATTATCATGAGTGTGAAATAAATAATAATGCAATAGTATTAAAATTAAAATAAGAGAGTGAGGTGGAACTTTTATGATGAGTGTAAAAGATTATGCAAATGACATGAATGTTTCAGTAGCGGAGATATTAAAGAAGTGTAAGGAATTAGGTATTAATGCCAATAATGCAGAAAGTGAATTATCGGATGATGATATTATATTACTTGATAATACAATTAATTTAATTAGTACTGAAGATGAAATTGATTTAGATAGTGAAGATGAAATAGATGAAAAAGTTGAAGAAATAATAAGCAATAAGAAACTTGATAATATAGATGATGTCAAAGTGCAAAAATTAAAAAAGAAATCTCAAATTGTAAGTTCCAAAGAAGAATACTTAAATAAGAGAAAAGAAATGTATAAACATAAAGAAAAGTTTTCTAAAAGTGAAGTAAAGGAAGCAAATGTAGTATTATATAATGATGGAATGACTTTACAAGATTTAAGTAATGAAATGAGAATTAACCCAGCAGAAATGATAAAAAAACTAATGGCTAGTGGACTAATGATTGCATTAAATCAAAGTATTAGTTTTGAAGATGCAGAAATTTTAGCTGTAGAGTACAATAAAGTTTTAAAAAGAGAAGAAACAAGAGATGTAACTAATTTTGAAGAATTTGAAGTAGTAGATGATGAAAGTGAATTAGTTAAACGTCCACCTGTTGTTACAATAATGGGACATGTTGATCATGGTAAAACAACGCTTTTAGACTACATAAGACATTCAAAAGTAGTTGATACAGAATTTGGTGGAATTACTCAACACATCGGAGCATATCAAGTTGATCATAATGGAAATAAAATAACATTTATAGATACTCCAGGTCATGCTGCATTTACTGAAATGAGAGCAAGGGGAGCTTCAGTTACAGATATTGTAATAATAATTGTTAGTGCGGATGATGGAGTTATGCCTCAAACTAAAGAAGCAATAGATCATGCTAGAAGTGCTAAAGTTCCTATAATTGTAGCTATTAATAAAATTGATAAACCTAATGCTAATATAGATAAAGTAATGACTGAAATGGCTGAATGTAATATCACTCCAGAAGAATGGGGTGGAGATACAGCTTTCGTTAGAGTATCTGCAGTAACAGGAGAAGGAATAGATTTATTATTAGAAAATATATTAGCAATAGCAGAGATGTTAGATTTAAAAGCTAATCCAAACAGATATGCAATTGGTAATGTAATTGAATCTAGAGTAGATAGAAAAGTGGGAGGAGTAGCATCATTATTAATAAGTAGTGGTACACTTCGTTTAGGTGATCCTGTAGTTGTAGGAACTGCTTTTGGTAAAGTAAGAACTATGAAGAATGATTTAGGAGAATCCATTCTTGAAGCTGGTCCATCTTGTCCAGTAGAAATAACCGGATTAGACGATAATCCTTCTGCTGGCGATAAATTTATGGCTTTTGAAAAAGAAACTGAAGCAAAAACAGTTGCGGAAAAAAGGAAGATACATTTAAAGAATAAAAAATCAAAAAGAGAAGTAGTAAGTTTAGAAGATTTATTTAGTCAGATAGAATCTGGTGCTAAAGAAATTAACATATTGTTAAAAGCAGATGTTAGAGGAAGCGAAGAAGCAGTAAAAATGGCTTTGGAAAAAATAGATGTTGATGGAGTAAAAGTAACTGTAATAAGAAGTGGAATAGGTACTATTTCAGAAAGCGATGTAGTTCTAGCAAACGCTTCTAATGCAATTATCATAGGATTTAATGTTGTACCAACATCAATTACTAAAGAAGTTGCAAAAGAATATAATGTTGATATTAGATTATATACAATTATATATAAATTAGTTGAAGATATGGAAGCTGCTATGAAAGGATTATTAGATCCAGAATTTGAAGAAAAAATACAAGGTCAAGCAGAAGTAAGACAATTATTTAAATTTTCTAAAGTTGGAATTATTGCTGGATGTCATGTTATTGAGGGTACTATAAAAAGTACTGGCAAAGTAAGAGTTATAAGAGATTCTACAATAATATTTGATGGAGAATTAAATAACTTACAAAGAGAAAAAGATAATGTTAAAGAAGTGAAAAGTGGAATGGATTGTGGAATTACAATTAAAAACTTTAACGACTTAAAAGAACGTGATGTAATTGAATTTTACGAAGTAGTCGAGGTAAAAAAATGAGTAGTATTAAATCAAAAAGAATAGCTTCAAATATTCAAAAAGAAATTACCTCTATTATTCTTGAAGAAGCTAGAGATAATATTTTACAAAGTATAACTATTACTGGATGTGTATTATCAAATGATTTAAGTATTGCAAAAGTGTATTTTACTTCAATGCTAGATATGGATAAGATACAACTTGAAAAAGAAATGAGAGAGGCTTCTCCATTTATTAGAAAAGAACTTGCTAGTAGAATAGAAATTAGACATACACCAGAAATAAGATTTGTATTTGATGAATCAATAGAATACGGTTCAAATATTGATAGAATAATTAATGAGATTCATAACAAATAATGAATCTTTTTTGTTTGACATATTATAATAATTTGATAGAATAAATAAATAAATTATATTAAAAGAGGTGATTAGTAAATGATATATAAAATGAGCTGTAAAGATTATGATAAAAGACCTGACCCTTTTTTATTTGAAATTGAAACAGGATAGATGCATATGAATTTTTTAAAACAGAATGTTGTATACCAGCTAAGGATGAAGATGATAATACGTATTATATTTATGATAGTGATACAATAAAGAACTTTATAAGTTTTATTGAAAGTTCATATTTTATGCAATTTACCTCTGATAATAAAAAACTTTATATTTTGAGAAAACTTTTAGGTGTTTATGATAATGGAATATCTCAGAATTTAAAAAGTATAGAAAAAGCATTTCGTGAAACATTTGAAATAGATATTGAATCAGATGAATTTTTTGAAACACTTATAAAAGCTGAAGATATGATAAAAAAAATATCATTAAGAGTATTAGATCAAAAACTGAACAAAATGAATGAGCGTGTAATGGAAGCTGGTGAAAACTATGGAATTGATTGCTTAGAATTATCAGAAGATGAATTAATTGATATTAATTGTTATAAATTTTTCTTGAGAAAGCTTTTAAAGAATCATCCTAACATTCCTATCAAAGCATTATGTCCATTATTATCAGAAAATTTATTTGAATATTTAACTCGTGTTAGTGAAATAAGTTGTTTTGGAGATTTAATTTATTTTTCTAAATATCTTGAAGTAGATTTACCTATGTTGGAATTAATTCAAATGCAAGAATTAAAAGCTTTTATTCATTCATGTGGATTTTTGTTAAAAGATGAAACTATTGAAGAAATATCTATTGAAACATTTGATAATATGTATATTTATGATTGGAAAGACCCGCTTCATTCTACAAAAGTATCATTAACTACTGATATATTTGACTTACCAATTAGTAAGGAAGCAATATTTTTTTTACAAAGTAATAATGTAAATACATTTGAAGATTTATTGAAATTAAATATGGAAGATATTGAAGAAATATTTGGTACTAATAAAGAAAAGCCTTATATAAAAAGATTGTTGCTTAATTGTAGTGCATACGATTTTGTTAAAAACTCTGATAATGTATATTTTCCTACAAAAAGATAATAAGATTATTTTCTTTTTTTATGGTAGAATACTTATATGAATGGAATTATTATAATAAATAAAGAAAAAGATTATACTAGTAGAGACGTAGTAAATAAACTATGTCATATTTTACATACAAAAAAAATTGGACATACAGGCACTTTAGATCCTATAGCAACAGGAGTTTTAGTTTGTGTTATAGGAAAATATACAAAATTATGTGAATTATTAACTAGTGAATATAAAGAATATATTGCTACTATGAAATTAGGATTTTTAACTGATACTTTAGATACTACTGGAAGAATTGTTTTAGAAAAAGGATATAATGTAAATGAAGAAAATATAAAAGAAGTATTAAAATCTTTTATTGGTAAAAGTATTCAAAGTGTTCCAAAGTATTCCGCAATAAAAGTTAACGGGAAAAAGTTATATGAGTATGCTAGAAATAATGAAAATATTGAAATACCAAAAAGAGAAATAGATATAAAAGGAATAGAATTAATAGATTTTAATCAAAATATAATAAAATTTAAATGCTTAGTATCAAAAGGTACATATATAAGAAGCTTAATAAGAGATATAGGATATAAATTAAATACAGTAGCAACAATGAGTGACCTAATTAGAACTAAACAAGGAAAGTTTAATATAGAAAATTCATATAAATTAGATGATATAGAAAATAATAATTTTAAAATGCTTGATATTGAAGAAGTACTAGATTTAGATGTTTATGAATTAACAAAAGAAGAATACGAATTAGTTAAAAATGGAAATAAAATAAATAAACATTTAAAAAAATTAACATTATTGAAATATAATAATAAAAATATAGCAATATATGAAAATATAGATAATTATTCAAAACCTTTAATTATGTTTGATGATAGAGATTAATAAGCTTAATCTTTTTTCATTGACTAATTAATATAATTTGATAGAATAAATATTTAAAAGAGGTGCTTTTATGATTTATAAAATGAAATTATGTGAATATTTTGAAAGAAAATTTGCTCCATATGAATTAATAGACAAAGGTGATACTACTGCATACGAATTTATAAAAACTCAATGCTGTTTGGATCCAGCTTATTTTTTAGATGTTCCTACTCCTAATTATTATCTTTACGATACAGAAACAATTAACAATATAGTAAATGAGATAGAACATAATGATTTTTCTACCTGTGTTGCTTCTGGAAAAAGTTTATATTATTTTAAAAAACTATTGGGGGTATATGATAATGGTATTTCACAATCAATAAATGATATTACAAAAGAGTATAATGATGAATATCAAAAAGATGGTATAATAGATTTTTATAATATGTTAAATGATGTAACTAATAAAATAAAAGAAATAGCTATGGAAATAATGCATCAAAAAATAAATATTTTACAATTAGATGTAATTGATAGTAAAGATGATTCCAAAGAGAATTATTATTCAATTAATTCTACTTTAAAAATTAATCCTAATTATTATTTGTTTATGTTAAAAAGATTATTAAAAAATCATGGCAATATTCCTATTAGCGCAATTAAACCATTTTTATCTCAACAATTATATGATTATTTAGAAAAAACTGAAGAAATTAATAATTTTGAAGATTTAATTAGATTATCAAAACATACGGAATTAGATATTCCTATGTTAAATGAAGATAATATAAAAGAGTTAAAGCGTTTTATTCATTCATGTGGATGTTTAATGAAAGGTGAAAACATTGAAGATATTTCTCTTGAAATATTTGATAATATGTATATAACTGATTGGAAAAATCCTGCAAGATCTAAAAAAGTGTTTTTAACAAGTTTATTGCATGAATTATTAATGAGCGATGAAGCAATATATATATTGGAAAATAACAAAATTAATAACTTTGAAGATTTATTAAAATTAGATTTTAAAGAGATAGAAGAAATGTTTGGTACTAGTGAAAAAGAAGAAACAGAGGTTAAAAGATTAATATTATCTTGTAATGCATATGATTTTATATCAAATAGTGATAATGTTTATTTTCCACCTAGATCAAAATAATATTTTTATTACATTTTAAACAAAAGTGCTTGTATTTTAGTATTTTATTGTATATAATGTATAAGTAAGTTTTACCTTGGTTTAGATCTTCTCCAGTTCTATACTAGGATATAACGGATAATTAAATAAGGAGGACAAATGGCTTTAACTAAAGAAGAAAAAGCTAAAATTGTAAAAGAATTCAGTAAAGATGAAAATAATACTGGATGTACTGAAGTTCAAATAGCAATTTTAACTAAAGAAATTAATGACTTAACTGAGCATTTAAAAGTTCACAAACATGATTTTCATTCTAAAAGAGGACTTTTAATGAAGGTTGGTAAAAGACGTAGTCTATTAGACTATTTAAAAGATAACAATGTAAAAAGTTATCGTGAGTTAATAGAAAAATTAAATTTAAGAAAATAAGGCACTTTTTATTTTAAGTGTCTTTTTTTAATAGAAAATGAGGTAGAAGATGAATAATAAAATATTTGAATTAAATTTTTTAGGAAGAAAATTAGTAGTAGAAACGGGTTGGATTGGTAAGCAAGCAAACGCAACTGTGTTGGTAAGATATGGAGATACTGTAGTTTTATCTGCAGCAGTTATGGGTAAAAATGCTATTGAACAAGATTTTTTCCCATTAACAATTGTATATCAAGAAAAGTTTTACTCAGTAGGTAAAATACCAGGAGGATTTATTAAAAGAGAAGGTAGACCTTCTGAAAATGCTACTTTAGCTGGTAGATTAATTGATAGACCTATTAGACCATTATTTGATGAGAATTTTAGAAATGAAGTACAAGTTATAAACACAATTTTATCTGTAGACCAAGACTGTTCTCCTGAGATGACTGCATTATTTGCTTCATCACTAGCATTAAGTATTAGTAATATTCCATTCGATGGACCTGTTGCTGGAGTAGTAGTTGGAAAAATAGGAAAAGAATTAATAATTAATCCATCTGCAAAAGAATTAGACCAAAGTGAATTAACTTTAACAGTTGCTGGTACTAAAGATGCTATTAATATGGTTGAAGCAGGAAGTAAAGAATTATCAGAATCAGAAATGTTAGAGGCTTTAATGTTTGGACATGATAATGTTAAGAAATTAGTTAAGTTTCAACAAAGCATAGTAGATGAAATAGGAAAAGAAAAAGTAGAAGTTGAATTAGCTATGATAGATCCAAATTTAGAGGAATTAGTTAAAAAATTTGCTACTGAAGATATGATAAATGCAATACAAATAAAAGATAAAATAGAAAAATATACAAAAATTGATGAAGTAAAAGAAAATACGATAAAACATTTTGAAGAAATATATAAAGATATAGAAGATGCCGATATTGAAAAAATATTATTTAGTGTTAAAAAAGTTGTTGATTCTATAGAAGGAAATGAAGTCAGAAGATTAATTACTGATAAAAAAATTAGACCTGATGGAAGAAAAATGGATGAGATTAGAGATTTATCTGCAGAAATAGATTTGTTACCAAGAACTCATGGCTCTGCATTGTTTACTAGGGGACAAACTCAAGTGTTGGCTACTACAACTTTAGGAGCTATTGGAGAACATCAAATACTTGATGGCTTAGGAATTGAAGATACAAAAAGATTTATGTTGCATTATAATTTTCCATCATTTTCTGTTGGAGAAACAGGAAGATATGGTGCTCCAGGAAGAAGAGAAATTGGCCATGGAGCTTTAGGAGAAAGAGCTTTATTACAAGTTATTCCTTCTGAAGACGAATTTCCTTATACAATTAGAGTAGTAAGTGAAGTTTTAGAAAGTAATGGTTCAAGTAGTCAAGCAAGTATTTGTTCAGGATGTTTATCTTTAATGGCTGCTGGTGTTCCAATTAAATCACCGGTTGCTGGAATAGCTATGGGACTTATTAGCAATGGTAAAAAATATACTATATTAACTGATATTCAAGGTTTAGAAGATCACATGGGTGATATGGATTTCAAAGTTGCAGGAACTAGAAAAGGAATAACTGCTTTGCAAATGGATATCAAAATAAAGGGAGTAACAAAAGATATTTTAAAAGAAGCATTAACACAAGCCAAGAAAGCTAGAATGCAAATATTAGATGTTATGGAGGAAGTAATTTCTGAACCTAGAAAAGAATTAAGTCCATATGCTCCTAAATTAGAAATGATGCAAATATTACCTGAAAAGATAAAAGATGTTATTGGTCGTGGTGGAGAAACAATTACTAAGATTATATTAGAGTCTAGTAATGTTAATACTGTAAATGATAAA
>CAYNLX010000006.1:21601-25316 GCA_964398265.1 uncultured Muribaculaceae bacterium
AAGATGCAGTAAAAATTGATATTGATGATAATGGTAAGGTTGTTATTTATCATACTGATATAAATATTATTAACAAAGCTAAATCAATGATTGAGGATATTGTAAAAGTTGTAGAAAATGATGTAATATATACTGGAAAAGTAGTTAAAGTTGAAGATTTTGGTTGTTTTGTAGAACTTTGGCCAGGTTGTGAAGGATTAGTTCATGTAAGCCAATTAGCTTTTGAAAGAATTAATAAACCAAGCGATTTAGTAAAAGTTGGAGATGAAATAATTGTTAAAGCTTTAGGATATGATCAAAAAGGTAGATTAAATCTTTCTAGAAAAGAAGCATTACCTAAAAATAATAACGAAGAAAAAGAAAAAGAAAAAGAAAGCGATAATAAAAAACCAGAAAAGAAAGGTTTTTTAAAGAAAAAATCAAAATAAAAAAGGAAATCTCTTTTTAATATAATAAATAAGTATTGAAAGGAGATTTTTTTATGAAAAAAATTATATTGTTTATATTGTTATTAATACCAGTAAAAGTGTTTGCTTCAGAATATGATTTAAAAGTATATGTAGTTGATTTTAATTCTAATAGTTGCAATCCATATAAGGAAACAGATTTGACAAAAAGTAAATATTATTTAATGAATAATAATAAAGAAATAATAAATATTATTACATTTGACTCAGATTGTAGTGTTACATTAAGATTAGAACAAGGAATATATTATTTGCAACAACAAACTCCTGGAATAGGATATATGAAAGAAGATAAAGTTACAAAAGTTGTTATAAGCGATAATTCAGAAATAAGAATTAAAGATAATGTAATAAGGGTAGATATAAATGTATTTAAATATTATAATAATTATTCTAATCCATATAAGAATACTAAGTTTAATGTTTATGATATAGAAAAATTTATAGGAGTAGCTACTACTGATGATAATGGATTTATTTTTGCAAATTTGAGATATGGCACATATACATTTAAACAAATATCTACTTATGATAATTATCCAATTGGAAATGACATAATAGTAAATATTAAAAATGAAGAAAAAATAGAAATTAAATCAATTGAAAATGAACTAAAATATAAAATAAAAATTATAGATGAAAGTAGTGAATTTTTATATGATATATATGATGAAAATAATAATAAAATAATAGAAGGAAAAAATAGAATATTTATAGAAGAACAGCTTTTTGAAGTTGGAAATTATAAAATAATACAATCTAAAGTTACTGGCGATTATTTAATAGATGGTACTGAATATAAAATAAATATTAATCACAACGATAAAGATATTAATATTAAAATTAATAATAATAAAAATATTGAAGTCATTCATTTACCTAAAACCACTGAAGAAACAAATTATATATTTGTTATACTATTAGTTATTTGGATAAAGAAATTTTTATATAAACATGTTTTATAAAGCATATATTATTCTTTTTCTTTTTCTAATTTTTCCTATTAATTTGTATAATGATTATAATAAAAATATTATTGGAATTATTAGTATTCCAAAATATGATTATGAAAATAAAATAATAAAAGGTATTGATGAAGAAGCTTTATCTTCTGATTTAATTGGTTCTTATAATGAATTATTATTTAATAACCATATAATACTTGCTGGCCATAATAAGCCAAAAGTATTTAGAATAATTACAAAGCTAAAAAAGAATGACATAATAGAAATAAATAATTTATTATCAACTCAAAAATATATTATTAAGGAAATATATGTATTTGACAGGAATAAAACAATAAATATAGAAAAAAATAAACTAACTTTAATAACTTGTGTTGATAATAGCAAAAACAGATTAATAATAAATGCATATAAATTAGCATAAGAATAGTAATTTATCATATTTTTTATTAGGTGATTTATTTTGAAAAAAATTATTATATTATTATTATTATTATTAATTCCTTTTAATGTTTATGGCTTAGAACTAGCTCCAAATAGTAAAAGTGCAATCCTTGTAGAAAATAGTACTGGAACAGTAGTATTTGAAAAAAACTCAAATGAAAAATTAGCTCCTGCTTCGATGACAAAAGTAATGAGTATGTTATTAATTATGGAAGCAATTGATGAAAATAGATTATCATTAAATGATAATGTAATTATTAGCAAAAATGCTTCTAGTATGGGTGGGAGTCAAATATTTTTAGAAGAGGGCAGTAAAATGAAAGTTGAAGAGCTTTTAAAAGGTGTAGCTATAGCTTCTGGAAATGATGCAGTTGTTGCATTATCAGAAAAAATTGCTGGAACAGAAGCGGGTTTTGTAGAACTAATGAATAAGAAAGCAAAA
This sequence comes from uncultured Muribaculaceae bacterium, assembly GCA_964398265.1. Classification (GTDB taxonomy): domain Bacteria; phylum Bacillota_I; class Bacilli_A; order RF39; family UBA660; genus CAYNLX01. Next base: position 23,920 of record CAYNLX010000006.1, read on the forward strand.
GATTTGGGACTTAAAAACACAAATTTTAAAAATCCACATGGATTGGATGAAGAAAACCATTATACAACTGCTTTTGATATGAGCGTAATGGCTTTAGAGTTATTGAAACATGAAAGTATTTTAAAATATACTAGTATATATGAAGAATATTTAACGAAAGCAGATGGAAGTAAAACATGGTTAGTGAATTCCAATAAACTAGTAAGGTTTTATGAAGGAATTGATGGTTTAAAAACCGGTTATACAGAAAATGCAAAATATTGCTTAACTGGGACTGGCATAAGAAATAATATTAGGTTCATTAGTGTAGTAATGGGTGTTGAAACAAGTGAATTAAGAAGCAAAGACACTATAGATTTATTAAATCATGGATTTAGTACATATAAACTTAATAATATAGTAAAAAAGAATACTTCTTTTGGAAAAATAAATATAGAATATGCCAAAAAGAATAATGCAAATGTAATTGTGGATAAAGATTATAATGAATTAATTAAAGTAAACGACGAGGGAAGTAAATATGAATATAAAGTCGAATTGTTTAAATTAAAAGCTCCAATAAAAAAAGGAAATAAAGTTGGAAATTTAATTGTTACTAACAATAAAAAAGAAATAGTAAAAAAAATAGATTTAATAATTAATCAAAACGTAGAAAAAGCAAATATGTTTAATATGATAATAAAAAATATAAAACAGCTTGTAGGAGGGAAATAGTTTATTTAATAAAAAAATACATAGATTACTATTATCAATTTTTATACACAATAGAAATTGATAATGCTAAATGTGTGTTTTTAATTTTATAAAGAATAGGAATAAATAATATTATAATATATATAATTTTTTTAATAAGAGTAATATATTTTGCAAAAAATTATAGAAAGTATTGTATGTTTGTAAATGATATGAAACAAAATTTTTATAAAAATTAATTCAACGATAATTGGGTTAATTTTTTATTTTGTTCTAAATATTTTCTATATTCTTTTGGAGTCTTATAATTTAATACTGACATGGGTATATTATTTGATCTTTTTAAATACAACTTAACTTGATATCTTAGATCTTCTAATGAATAGAATTTTAATGTGTTATAAAACCTTTTGTTATCACATCTATGACTTCTTTTAACTTTACCATTATGTCTAGGCGTTCTTAGTCTTATTTTATGATGGTAAATATTTTCTTTTAAGCATAATTCATTTAATGGATGAATCTTTTTCATTTTTTCTTGGTTCCATGTAAATTCAGTTCCATTATCAGTTTGAATCTCTTCTGGTTTATATCCATAAAATAAGAAACATCTATAAACAAAATTAACAGTATTCGCTGGTGTATGGGTATCATAATGATATATAAATCTTTCTCTAGATGCTTCATCAATACAAGTCCATTGA
>CAYNLX010000007.1:0-594 GCA_964398265.1 uncultured Muribaculaceae bacterium
AACAAGAAAAAAGACCTAATGGCCTTATTTACTATTATAGGTTTTTCTATTATGATGATACTAGATATTGCTTTAGGTTAATTCCATTTCCAATTTTCTACTTCTGGTATATCCATTCCATTTTCAACTATATATTTACTATGTTTATCTAACATTATATTACAATAGTTTTCTAATTCATCTTTTTCTTTAATATCTATATATTTTAATAAAGAAAGTATTAAATGAAATCTATCTAATTTATTTTGTACTCTCATATCAAAAGGTGTTGTTATTGTACCTTCTTCTATATAACCATGTACATGTAAATTATTATTAGCTCTTTTATAAGTTAATTCATGTATTAAATTAGGATATCCATGAAAAGCAAATATTATTGGCTTATCCTTTGTAAAAATATAATTATATGCTTCATTAGATAATCCATGAGGATGTTGTTCAGATGTTTGTAATTTCATTAAGTCTACTACATTTACAAATCTTATTTTAAGATTTGTTTTTTCTCTTAATATAGAAGTAGCTGCTAAAGCCTCAAGTGTTGGAGTATCTCCAGCACAAGCAAATATACAATCAGGATTTCCTTCATCATTACTA
>CAYNLX010000007.1:655-24842 GCA_964398265.1 uncultured Muribaculaceae bacterium
GAATAATTGTTTTTTCCATATTTAGCCATTGATACCTAGGATGTTTAGATGCTACGATTACATTTATATAGTTCTTAGTTTGTAATATATGATTGGTACACGATATTAAAGAATTAGCATCATATGGTAAATACATTCTTATTATATCTGCTTTTTTACTTACTAAGTGATTTAAGAATCCTGGATCTTGATGAGTAAATCCATTATGATCTTGTTGCCAACAATGACTAGTTAATATAAAGTTTAAACTAGAAATATCTTTTCTCCATGCAATACCATTAGTTATTTTTAACCATTTAGCATGTTGACTAGCCATAGAATCTATTATTCTTATAAATGCTTCATATGAAGTAAATATTCCATGTCTTCCAGTTAATAAATAACCTTCAAGCATTCCTTCACAAATATGTTCTGATAGAATTGAATCAATTACACTTCCTACTGGAGCTAATAATTCATCTTTTGGATATATAGTTTCATTCCATTTTTTTGTTGTAACTTCAAAAACTTTATTTAATCTATTTGAAATAGTTTCATCTGGACTAAATAGTTTAAAGTTATTTGGATTATTTTTTATTATATCTCTTAAATACGCTCCTAATTCAGTCATATCACTTGCAACTATATCACCTGGTGAAGTAATATTTAAAGCATAATTTTTAAAATCTGGTAATACCAATTCTTTAAGTAATAATCCTCCATTAGCATTTGGATTTGATCCCATTCTTCTTTCTCCAATTGGAGCTAATTCTTTTAATTCATTTATTAATTTTCCGTTATCATCAAATAATTCTTCTGGTTTATAACTTTTCAACCACTCTTCTATTTTATTTAAATTTTCTGGTAATTCTTTTGATACTGAAACAGGAACTTGATGAGCTTTAAAACTACCTTCAAATTCTTTTAATCCTGTCCATCCCTTTGGACTTTTTAATATTATCATAGGCCATTTTATATTATCAGTTTGATCACTATTTTTAATATTATTTATTTCTGATATTACTGTATCTAATGTAGTAATCATTTTTTTATGATTATTCATTATATCTTCATCAATATTAATAACAAATGGCATATAATTGCATCCAATAAAGAATCCAATTAATTCTTCATCTGTCATTCTTCCAAACACTGTAGGATTTGCTATTTTATAACCATTTAAATGAAATATAGGTAATACTATTCCATCTACTTTTGGATTTATAAATTTATTACAATGCCAACTTGTAGCAAGAGGACCAGTTTCTGCTTCTCCATCTCCTACAACACAAGCAACTATTAAATCTTTATTATCTAATACTGCTCCATATGAATGAGATAAAGAATATCCTAATTCTCCACCTTCATTAATACTTCCAGGAACTTCTGGGGCAACATGACTACTCATTCCTCCAGGAAAACTAAATCTTTTAAATAATTTTTGTAATCCATTTTCATCTTCAGTAAATTCTGGATATATTTCTGAATATGTTCCATCTAAATAATTTTGTGCTATCATTGCTTGTCCACCATGTCCAGGTCCAGAAACATAAATCATATTTAAATCATATTGTTTTATTATTCTATTTAAATGTACATAAATAAAATTCTGTCCTGGAACAGTACCCCAATGTCCAACTAATCTTGGTTTAATATCCTCAATAGTTAATTTTCTTTTTAACAATGGATTATCCAACAAATATAAAGATGCTGCTGAAATATAATTAGCTGCTCTCCAATATGAATCCATCTTTCTTATATAATCTTCATTAATATCCATAGATGTAACCCCTATTCTGTATACATTATATAATAAAAAAAACTTTATATCAATAAAGTTTTTTTATTATAAGTTTTAATATCATTCTATACTTTTTAAAGACTCAATCATATCAATTTTCTTTAACATAAAATATGTTATATAATTTACTATTATAGTAAATAATGATGTTAATATAACTGCATATATATAGCTTGATAGTTTTATATTTGTTTTAAATATTAGCATATCTAATTCACAAGTTTTAACAATAAAAGTAGTTAATATATTACCACCAAATATTCCTAAAACTATCCCAATTATTGTTAAAATCACTACTTCTCTTGTTACATATTTATATACTTCTTTATCAAAGAATCCTAAAACTTTGATAGTAGCTAATTCTCTTTTTCTTTCACTAATATTAACATTTGCAAGATTATATAATACAACAATAGCTAATAATCCAGCTGAAATAATTAAAATATTTGCTATTACTTGCATATTATCCATTACTTCTTTAAATGATACTTCGGTACTTTTTGCATAAGTAATTGAAGATACAATATTTTTATCTTTTAATAAATCTTTACTTAGTGAATCTTCTTCTTTTTTAGAAATATCATCACTTAAAACATAAATATCATTTGGTATAAAATCTTTATTTAAAGTTTTTTCATAATTATTTTTACTCATATATATAAAATGATAAACATAATTCTCAGTTATACCTCCGACTATTACATTAAATACTTTATCATCATTATCTTTTATTTTTAAAGTATCTCCTACATTAATATTTAATAGTTTTGACAATTTAGTGGTAATTAATACTTTATCATCTGTTAAACTTTCAGAAAGTCCAATAAAAGAATTAATATTATTTTCTGGAATCACTAAAGCTATAATCTGATTATTGTCTTTATTAATAATATCTACTGATTGTTTATTTACTAATAAAGTATCTTTAATATATTCTTTGTCTTTTAATTCATTATTTATTATATTTATATCTTTTAAATTATCAGTTTTTAAAGTTACATTAAGATTATATTTAAATATTTTACCATATTGTAAAGGAATTATTCCTCCTATAGAATCTCTCAATCCAAAGCCTGCTAATATTAATGAAGTACATCCAGTAATACCAATTATTGTCATTAAAAATTTTTTTTTATACCTAAACAAATTCCTTACTGTTACTTTTTTAGTGAATTTTAATCTTTTCCAAATAAATGTAATTCTTTCTAACCAAACTCTTTTTCCAGGTTTAGGAGAAACTGGTCTTAATAATTCAGCTGGTTTTTCATTTAAAGATTTTTTTACAGTAAAATATGTAGCTCCAACAGTAGAAATTGTAGCAGCTAATGAGCCACCAATTGCATATTTTAATACAAATGATAAATCTATTTTTGGAATAGTATACATCATAGTATAAACGTTAGAGATAATATAAGGTATTGTATTAAAACCTATAATCATTCCTAATACACTTCCAATTATTGTAGCTAATAATGCATATAGTACATATTTAAATGCAATTGATCCTTCAGAATATCCTAATGACTTTAAAGTTCCAATCATTCCTCTTTCTTCTTCGACCATTCTAGTCATTGATGTTAAACATATTAATGCTGCTACTACAAAGAATACTATAGGGAATACTTTCCCAATATTTGCTATTCTATCAGTATCTTGTAAATATCCAGTAAATCCGGGATTACTTTCAATACCTAAAACATACCACTTTGGAGTTTTAATATCATTTCTATCTTTTTTTACTTCTTCAAGTTTTTGTTCAGCTTTAGTTATTTCTTTTTGAGAATTATTTTTACTATTAAATAATTCTTTTTTTGCATTACTAATCTCTTTTTCATATGTATTAATTAAATAATCTATATTAGCAATATCAATCCCTTTTGTTTTTAAAGATTCAGAAAAAATTAATTTTTGATAATCATCATTAATATTATTATAAGTGTTTTTTAATTCTTTTAATTCAATTAATTCTTTTTCAGAATTTTTAATCTTATTATTAGCAATATTAATTTGTTTAGTTAATTCTTTTTTAGAAGTATTAATTTTATTTTCTACATTACTAATGTTATCATCATATTCTTTTATTATTTCATTATATCTTTCTTCACTTCTTAATTTACCATTTTTTTCAATAATAGTTTTATATTTTTTAATCAAATCTTTATAATCTTGAGAATATAATTTTTCTTCATTTTTAACATTTAAAAATACTTCTGTGTAATAATCGCTTTTAATATTTGAACTATTCATATACATATAATAATTTATAGTTCCTATTCCTAATTTTGAGCTTCCTCTTACTTTCGAAATATACATTGGAGAATTAACAGATCCCACAATTGTTACAACATTATTATTTAATTTAATATTATCATCATTTAATATTAATTCTATTGTATCTCCTATTTTATAGTTGTTCTTTTTTAAAAAAGATTCTTCTACTACCACTTCTTTTTCATTAGTAGGTAGTTTACCATCTATAAGAATTATTCTATTAATGTTTTCTAAATATTCATGTACTTTAAATACAATTTCATTATCATTAACATTTGCATATGTATCAAAACTAATACTTGGTGTTACATTATAAACATCAGATATTTTTTTTAATTCATTTACATCATTATTATCAAGACCAAAAGTTGATATAACTTCTACATCATAATAATTATTACTTTTAAAATATTTGTTTAAATTATTTTTCATATCTGGACTTGTTGCTTTTACACCACAAAAGAATCCTACTCCTAATAGGACTATAATTACTATAGAAAAAAATCTTTTTTTAGTATTACTAATTTCTCTTAAGCTTTCTTTAAAAATAGTTTTTTTCACTTTACCACTCTATTTCTTCAACAGGTTTAGGTTTTTTGTTGATTACTATGTTTTCTGACTTACCATTTTTAAAACATATTACTTTATCCGCCATAGGGGCTATAGCACTATTATGAGTTATTATTATAACAGTCATTCCTTCTTTTCTACATGTATCTTGTAATAATTTTAATATTTGCTTACCAGTTTTGTAGTCTAAAGCACCTGTTGGTTCATCGCACAAAAGTATTTTTGGATTCTTTGCTATAGCTCTAGCTATAGCAACTCTTTGTTGTTCTCCGCCAGATAGTTGAGATGGAAAATTAAACATTCTATCTTTTAATCCAACACTTTCTAATACTTTTTTAGGATTTAATGGTTTTTTACATATTTCAACTGCTAATTCAACATTTTCTATTACTGTTAAATTTTGTACTAAATTATAAAATTGAAATACAAATCCAATATCTTCTCTTCTATAAAAAGTTAATTCTTTATTTTTAAATTTTGATATTTCTAAATCATCGATAAAAACATTACCAGATGTTGGAGTATCCATTCCTCCTAAAATATTTAACGCAGTTGTTTTACCAGCTCCAGAAGGTCCAACAATTACACAAAGTTCTCCTTTTTCAATTTCAAAAGAAGCTTCATCTAATGCTTTAATTTTATTTGTATTCATATTATATATTTTACTTACATTATTAAATTTAATAAATGACATTTTATCACATCCATTGAAAAGATATTATAACATAATATGAAAGAAAAATCATATACATGATTTATTTCTTTGATTTTCTTAATTTTAAATAACAAGTTCCACATACGCTTTCATAAGTCATATCATTAGTATTATCAATAGCAATTTGATTACCATCAAAAACAGGAGAACCATTTATTTTTCTTAAATTCTGAGTAGCTTTTGATCCACAAGAACAAATTGTTTTTAGTTCTTCAATAGAATCAGATATTTCTAATAAACGAGTTGATCCAGAAAAACCTTTCATTTGAAAATCACATCTTAATCCATAACATAAAACAGGTATATTAATAATTTTAGCTATATAATATAATTCATCTACTTGAGATTTAGTTAAGAATTGAGCTTCATCTACTATTATCGCATTTATATTTACAAGATTTAATACTTCAAGTAAAGAATCATCTTCTTTAATTAAATAATCTACTTCTCTTTCTAATCCAATTCTACTTACTACATTATTATTTCCTTTAGTATCAATAATAGGTTTAAGAATTATTACCTTTTGATTTTTTTCTTCATAATTATAAGCAACTTGTATTAATAATGCTGTTTTTCCACAACCCATAGCGCCATAATTAAAATATAGTTTTGACATATTACCACCATTAATATAATAACATAAAAAATGAAATGCTTAAACATTTCATTTAATAGAATTTGAAGATTATGAATTATATAAATTTTTATATACTTCACTAGTTTTTAATAATTTATTATGAGTTCCACTAGATTCTAGTTTCCCTTTATCAATAACATTTATAATATCTGCATCTTCTATAGTAGATAATCTATGAGCCACAATTATTATAGTATGAGTTTTAACTAATTCATCTATTGTTTGCTTAATATATTTTTGACTTTCATTATCTAATGCAGATGTTGCTTCATCAAATAATATTATTCTGGTATCTAAAAGTAATGTCCTGGCTATAGCTAATCTTTGTTTTTGTCCTCCGGATAAATTAACTCCGCCTTCACCAATTATTGTATTATATTTATCAGGCAAAGACATTATGTATTCATCAATAAAAGCTTTTTTACATACATTTCTTATTTCTTTTAAGGTAACATTTGATTTTACCAATTTAAAGTTTTCGATTATAGAAAGATTAAATAAAAATGGACTTTGTCTAATAATAGATATAGTTTTTCTTAAAGATTTTTCACTCAAATTTTTAATATTTATTCCATCTATTAATATACTACCTTCAGAAGCATCAAAATATCGAAGTAATAAATTAAATAATGTACTTTTTCCATTTCCACTTCTTCCTACTATTGCTGTTTTTTTGTTAGGCAATATTTTTAAATTTAATCCTTTTAATGTATAATCTTCTTCTTCACGATATTTAAACTTAACATTGTTAAATTCAATTAATCCTTTAGGATCTTTTATAGTTTGTTTTCCATATTTTTCATCATTATATAATTTATTATTTATAATTTCATCTATTCTTTTTAATGATACAGTTACTTTATTAAAACTGATTCCAAATTCACTAATGCTTTCAACTACTTCATCTATTCTCCATATATAAGTTTCCATCATTATGAAAATACTATAAGCTATATGTCCTTTTATAAATAAGTAAGCACAAGTAGATAAAATTATAAATTGTAGAAAAAAATATACTAAATTATTTAAACTATAATAATTAATCTCATATTTTCTAATTTTTCTAGAATGTTTAAATAAATCTTCTAAATTATTAAATACTGATTTTTCTATATTTTTTTTAATACCTAGAGCTTTTATTTCTCTAATACCAGTAATATTTTCTGTTGCTCTTTTAACATATAAGTCTGATTCCTTTTTTATTTGTTCTTGAGTTTTTTTAATTTTAGGGAAAAATTTATATGATATAATTCCCATTACTAAACTAAAAATTAATATCTCTATTCCAAGAACTAAAGATAATTTAAAAGATATTACAAGTACTAAAATAACCACTAAAGCTCTACACATTAGTTTAATCATTTTTGCAAGTAATTCCATTATTCTATCTGGATCAGTATATAATCTGTTAATAAATTCCCCAATACCAATTTCCTCAAAAGATATTGCGGGTAAATTGTCTATTTTTTTATATAAATCTTTACTAACATTTTTAGTAAATTTTATTTCGAGATAGTTATATAACATATCTCTTGGTATTTGTAACACTACATAAAATAGTATAAATAATCCTTCCCATAACATTAAACATTTAATAAAAGATATAAAATCTTTAGTTAATAATATTTCTATTGCTTTACCCCAGATTATTGCAGTAAGTAATCCTGGAGTATATGTGCATATTACAAGAAGGAAATATAAGAATAATACTATCTTTTCTTTTTTTAAGTAGTGAAACAAAATTTTAAATGATTTTGCTTTTTTCACTATTTTTCCTTCTTTCTTTCATTAAAAAACCACTTTTAGTAAAAGTGGTTTATCTTATTTTTTTATATTAAAAACAAGTGAGAAATCAATAATCTCATAGCCATTTTTACTAATAATATTTAAAATATTCTTTTGAACTTTCTTATCCATGTTCTCACTCCTCTCTTCAAATTCATTTTAAAGATAACATATTAAAAAACACTCGTCAACTATTTTTGGTTAACATATAACACATTTATATCCACAAAGCCATCAATACCCTCTATTACTCCATCGCTACATAATTGCCACATAAAATATTCTTTATCATAATCAGTTTCTTTTGTATAATGAGCTAACCATGTTGGATAATCTGATTCAAGCCACATTTTTGATAAATATGTTTTACTGCCATATCTTGCTCCTGAGTAGCCTTTTGATGTAATAGTATCTAAAAAAGATTCTTGTACTTTTGTTATATCAAATAAACTTATATTTAATGTATTAAAATATTTCCAACATTCCCAGTCAAAAACTACAGGTAGTACAATTTTATAATCTTTAATGTTATTTATTATCCAATTTGCTTGCTTTATTGCTTCTTTAGAATCAGTAGCAAAACTATAAAAATATAATCCTATATCTATTCCTTTATCTGTTGCTCCTTTTATATTTTTTAAAAAATATTTATCTAGATAATAATCCCCATCAAATCCATCTTGAGCTCCTATACGTATCATTACAAATTCTACTCCTGAACTAACTACTTTATCCCAATCTATTTCCCCTTGCCACTTAGATACATCTATTCCTATCTTTGTATTATTATTTTTATATTTATTAACTACATCAGAAAAATATGTTTTAGTAATGGTTGAATTAATATTACTATTTTTATTTACAATATTTAAATTAAATTCAATTTTAGTTTCATTATTATTTTTATCTTTTGCCACATAAGTTAAAGGATAACTTCCAACTTTGTTAATATCATAATCCCCTTCAATATAACAATTTGGATTGTTATCATAGTTATCTGCGCAAATAATTGATTTACTTAAATCGGTATCACTTCCAACATTTATTGTATAACTACTATTTAACATTACAACTGGTTTAGTAGTGTCTACAACATTAAGAGTAATTGATTTATTAAATTTTATTCCATATTCATTTTTATAATAATATTTTATTTCATATTTTCCAATATTAGTATATTGAATTTTTTTATCTATTAATTTACTATTTTTAATAGATATAAAATCAGATAAATAATATATATTTCCAAATTCAATATCTAAATTATCTTTTATTTCTATTATTGAATAATCTTTATATTTTTTATAATTTTTTATTATTAAAAATATTAAAACTAAAACAATTAATATTACAGTACAAATAATTATTTTTTTCTTCATATTATCTCACCATAATTATTATAAACAAAAAAAGTGAAAATCTCCACTTATTTCTTCTTTGTTAATTTTAAAATATATTTATTAATATCTCCCGTATCATTTAATAACGGTGTTAAAGATTCTCCTAAATTTAAATTATTTATTATTTGCGCAACTTTAAAAGACATATCAACTTCGTGTATCCATGGCTTATTTTTTATTTCTTCATCTACATAAGTTAAATTAGTTGTATATAAACCATCAAATAAATTATTATTATAGGCCTCTTCAAATAATTTAATACCATTAGTAAATAAAGAAAATGAAACCATTAAATATACTTTTGTAGCTCCTCTTTTTTTTGCTTCCAAACAACATTTGAGCATAGATTCTCCGCTTGCAATCATATCGTCAACAATAATAGCAGCTTTATTTTCTAAATTTCCTCCAACAAATTGGTGCTCTACAATAAGGGCTTTTCCATCGACTATTTTAGAAAGATCCCTTTCTTTTCTAAAAAATCCCATATCACAATTAAATATATTTGCATATAAATTTGCTCTTGAAACTGCTCCAGCATCTGGCGCAATAACAAACATATTAGAATAATCTACGTCTTCATTTTTTATAAATTCACTTAATAATTCTTTAGTAGGATAAAAGCTTTCAAAAGATGATGTTGGTATTGCATTTTGTATATTTGGATCATGAACATCGAATGTTATTATATTTTTAGTATTTAAACCTATTAATTCTTGTAAAGCTGTTGCACAATCTAAAGATTCTCTTCCTCTTCTTTTGTGTTGTCTTGATTCATATAATAATGGCATTATAATTGAATTACTTTGAGAATGATCTCTTATTGCATAAATAACTCTTTTTAAATCTTGATAATGATCATCAGGACTTTTATGATTTATATAATTTCTCATTTTATAAGTAATACTATCATTATGTAAATCAGTTAATATGCAAACATCTTGATTTCTTATTGATCCCAATATTTTTACTTTTCCTTCTCCATCACTAAATCTTGTCTCCTCAATAGGTACTATAAAACTATGTCTTGTATCTCTTAATTCTTGTAAATGTTCATCAACACTTTTTCCAAATCCATTAATACTTTCTAATGCAATTAAACTTAAATTATCTTTATTTAACACTCTACCACTTCCAAAAGAATTATATCAAATAAAAAAAATAATTAATATATTATTTACATCTTTTTACATTTATTATTTATTAGTATTTTGATAATATTGTTTTTCTTGCAAATCAGATACTATACCTTCTAATTCATTATATTCTTCTTCATTCAAATCTTCAGTATTAATTAAATTATCTATTATAAAAATGACATCACTTAATTTACTATATTTAGAAATATCTATCCCATATTGTTTTAAAATATTTATTTGCCATTTTTTTATAAAAATGCCTTTACCATTACTAACATATTTATTTGAATTAATAGTATCGTTAATTAAGTCATCTATTTCCTTATTAATTTTCATTTTTTATTAAATAATAATCTAAAAGATTTTCTTCCTATTCTTTTTAATTTTTTTGTTGCAAAAACATATACAGGATAACATAGTAATAATACTATTATTACTATTATTGGACGATTTAATAATAATAGAAAGGAAAATAATCCTTGAATTAAAGTAGGAATAATTATACTTAATATAAAGTATATATTATACAATGATTTTTTTCTTTCTAATAAATTTGATTTTGCCATTCCCAGGTAATAACCAGTTACTATTCCAATACAAGCTCCGATAGGGACATCTACTATTATATTAAACAAATTATAAGTCGATTCGTTAAATAAAATATATAAATTTGATATACAAATAAAACCTAAATTTGTAAAAACAGAATAAACAACAATATCATACATCTCATCAAATTCTTTATGTTTAAAAGAAATAAAGTAAATCATTAACCATTTTGTTATTTGTTGTACTAATGCAACAAAAATAAAAGAATAAAGAATTAATTGCCAAATATTCATTTCATTAATTTGTTTATTAAATATTATAAACTCTTGTTTAAGTAATAAATTTATAATATAAACAAAAAAGAAACTTAATATTCCAGCAACAAACAATTTTAATAATAAACCTTTTGGTTCTTTATGTTTATCATTTTCATAAATAAATTTTCCAATTAAAATAACTGGAAACAACGATAAAAAAAATACAATTAATTTTTCCATAGCCATCCTCCTTAATATGAAAATATTATATCACAAAAAAAGAGCTTATGCTCTTTATTTTATATCAATGTATTTTTTTGATTCTTTTTCTTCTTCTTTTGGAACAATTATAGTTAAAATTCCATCTTCAAATGAAGCTTCAATATCATTTTCTTCTACATTGCCAACATAAAAAGTTCTAGAATATTTACTATAAGATCTTTCTTTTCTAATATAGTTTTTTGAGTCATCAGTAGATAGTTCTTTTTCAGCACTAATTACTAGATTTTTATTATTAATAGATATTTTTATGTCATTTTTACTAAATCCAGGTAAATCCATTTCAACATAATATTTATTATCTTTTTCATAAATATCACATTTTATATCATTCTTTCCTTTACTAACAATAAAATCATCAAAAAAATCATCTAGATAAAAATTTCTTGGAATTAAATTCATTCTAATCCTTCCTTTCTATAAATATTATAGCATTATTTTAGCACTTGTCAATACAAAGTGCCAATTATTTTTAATTACTTTACTTTTATTATGTACAACAAAAAAAGAGATATACGTTATCTCTATTTTTTTATAATTTTAAATTGTCCAATTATTGGTAACTCTTTTTGCTCACCTTTGCACGCATTTATAATACCAATAATTGAAAGAACAAAAAATAATGTTCCGCATACATTTAATGGCGTGCTTACCCACCAAGGTGTTATTCTATAAGTGTATCCATAATAAAAGCCACCACGTTCAACTTTAATAACTGCTTGAATTAATTGAGACAATAGTGTATAGGCTGCGGTTATAATAAATAGATTAATTCCTTGAATTGCATGATATTGTGTATATTTGCTATCTTTAGCAGCAAAATAAGGTATCAAAGAAAATATTCCCAAATAAGCTAAAACTCCCATAAATTTATTTTTTTCGATATCTTCTTTTGAATATCCTTTGCTTGTTGCTTTTGTTGCTTTTGCGTTATCTTCAACAGATGTTCCACATTCACCACAAAACTTTGTTGAGTCTTTTAATTCTTTTCCGCACTTTGAACAATACTTCATTTTTCCACTCCTTCTTTATTTATATAATAAAATTATATCATTATTTTTTTATTAATGAAATAGAAATTCTATTCTTTTCTTTATCTATATCATCAATATACACTGTTATGATATCTCCTACTTTAACTATCTCACTTGGATGAGAAATAAATGATTTACTCATTTTAGAAATATGTAATAAAGCATCATCATGTAAGCCAATATCTACAAAAGCTCCGAAAGGAAGGACATTTCTTACTACTCCCTCTAATTGATCATTTGTTTTTAAATCATCTATTGTTAATATATCGCTTCTTAATGTTACTTTTGGCATTTCTTCTCTAGGATCAATTATTCCATTAACTAAATTATTTTTTATAAATTCTACTTTATCATTAGAAATATTATATTTTTCTTTAATTATTTTATTATCAATATTATTTAATAATTCTTCCATTTCTTTTGTGCCTACTAATGAAGAACTTATTTTATTATCACTTAATATTTTATTTACTAAATCATAATCTTCAGGATGAATATTTGTTTTATCTAACGGATTTATTCCATCTAAAATTCTTAAAAATCCCGCACATTGTTCAAATGTTTTATCATTAATACTATTAATATTTAATAATTCATTTCTTTGATTTATTTTTCCATTTTTTTCTCTATAATCAATTATGGATTTTATATTCTTTTTATTTAAGCCAGAAATATATGATAGTAAACTTGAACTAGCATTATTTATATTTACTCCTACTTCATTAACTATTTTTGAAACAACAAATCCTAATTCATTATCTAATTCATTTGTTTTTAAATCATGTTGATAAAGTCCTACACCAATACTTTTTGGATCTATTTTAACCAATTCACTAAGTGAATCTTGTAATCTTCTTGCTATAGAAACAGCACTTCTTTGTTCTACAGAATAATCTGGAAATTCTTCTTTAGCTAACTTACTTGCAGAATAGACACTAGCTCCAGCTTCATTTACTATAATAAATTTTGTTTTTAAATTATTATTTTTAATTAAATTAGATATAAATAATTCACTTTCTCTTGAAGCAGTTCCATTTCCAATAGCTATAATATCTATATTATATTTTTTTATTAATTCCAGCACTATTAAATTAGACTCTTTAATTAAATTTTTTGGTTCATGTGGATAAATAACAGATATTTCAAGAACTTTTCCAGTTGGATTAACAACCGCTAATTTACAACCAGTCCTAAAAGCAGGATCAAATCCTAATACAACACTTTCTTTAATAGGAGGAGTTAAAAGTAAATTTTCTAAATTACTTCCAAATTCTTTTATACCATTTTCTGATGCTAAATCAAACAAATCTGTTTTAATTTCTCTTTCTAAACTTGGTTCAATTAATCTTTTATAAGCATCTAATATAAATATTTCTACATATTTATTAGCAGGAGAAACATGATTAGAAATTATATTATTTTTTAAATAGTTTATTATTTCTTCTTCATCTACTTTTAAAGAATAATTAATAATCTTCTCTTTTGCCGCCCTATTAATAGCTAGAATTCTGTAACTTTTTATACTTTGAATACTTTCTTCAAAATCATAATATATTTCATAAGTTTTATTATTGTCTACTGAGGATTTCTTCTTTGTAGTTTTTACTACTCCGTTATTAATAATAAAATATTTAATCCATTTTTTATACTTCACATTATTATTAATTCTATCTGCTATAATATACCCAGCATTATTTATTGCTTCTTCAATAGTTTTTACTTCATCACTTAAATAAGGCTTAGCTATCTCTTCAACTTGGATATTATTAAATTTCATTATTTCATTAGCAAGAGGTTCTAAACCAAGTTCAATAGCAATAGTACCTTTAGTTTTCTTTCCTTCTTTAAAAGGTTCATAAATATTATCTAATTCACTTAATTTTGTACTTTCATTTATACTTTTAATAATATCATCATTAAGCATACCTTTTTCATTTATTAATCTTTTAATATCTTCTTTCTTTTCATCTAAATTAACATTATATTTATATAGTTTTTCTATAGTTCTTAATTGTTCTTCATCTAAATATCCTGTCATTTCTTTTCTATACCTGGCAATAAAAGGAATAGTAGATCCTTCGCTTAATAAATTAATAACAATTTCTATTTTGCTTTCATTAATATTTATTTCTTTACTAATATTTTTAATTACTTCTTTATTCATATTTTTACCTTTCTTAATAATCTTTAACTTAAAAAGTATACCACACAATAATTTACTTATCAAAGTATTCGTGTTATAATTATCTACGATAGGAGATAGTAAAATGAATTTAATAAATAATTTTTTTGAAGATTATTATAAAAATATGACATATGACGAATTAGTTAAAGATTTTTATTTTTTAGAAAGAATGGCAAATAAAATTTCAGATTCAATAGCCGCCACTTTTAAAAATGATAATAAAGATATTGCTTCATCTGAAATTAGAAAAAGTATTATTATAAAAGGTAAAACATATGAAGAAATAGCAAATGATTATAGAAAATCTAGATATGATCATTTAGAAGAACAACTTCCTGTTACCACTATTACAGTAATGGTAGAAGGCAAAAGTTATGATGTTAAAGTTACAGTTAAAAAAGATTCTACTTTAGGAATACCTTTTGGAGTTAAATATGATCCAGAAATAATAGAACAAATAGTAGATTATAATCAATTAATAAGGGGAAAAGTAGATGTACCTAAATTTAATTATTATGATGAATTATTAAGAAATTTTGAAAAATAAAACTCGATAAATCGAGTTTTTTTAGTCGAATTTTTCGACATAATATCTTATTGGGGCGAAATATGAGGATCGAACTCATGCATACCAGAGCCACAATCTGGCGTGTTAACCACTTCACCAATTCCGCCGTGTGAATATATAATAACAAATTATATATTAAAATGCAATAATACTTTTATTAATTTAATTTTTATATTATAATTACTATAGGTGATTAATATATGAAAATTGTAAATTTCTTTTCAGTTTTTTTAAGAGTTATTAAAGAAGCATTTTTAGTAATAGTTAATTTTTTTGTTAAATTATACGAAGTATTTATTGGATTTCTTTATAGATATTTACCAACCGATGTTGCAAAAATTTTATTAATTATGTTAGCGGTTATCATTGTTGGCGTTTTGATATCTTACTTTTTAAGAAATAATGTAAAATAAAAGCTAAGCTTTTATTTTTTTCTTTTTGATGGATCTATATATTTTTCTATAGAACCCACTAAATGATAAGATTCTTCTAACTTAGTAGTATTTAAAAATCCAGGATTAGAATCAATTACAGAGGGAATTCTATTTACTATATTAGAAGCTGAAATCATATTAATATCAATATTATTAATATTTATAGAACTACTTGGTTCACCTTCAATAAATATACCACTAAATAAATTACCATTTGATATTGTTTCTTCATTTATAAATTCAAAAGAAATACCTTCTTTAGAAGTAGCTATTACTTCTTTTTTTAATCCAATAACATATCCTTTAGGTAAATTAATGCCTTTTTCTTTTATTACTAAATCTTCTTTTGACACAATTGGAGTAAACTTTTGACTAAATGATGTTATATTTAAACTTAGTTTTTTAGAAAGCCAAAAAATTGATAATAATAAATTTGTAAAATTATAACCTTCATTATTAATTAACTGGATTACTTCGTCATATGATTTATTATCATTTCTTTGTATATATGAAAAATCTTTTTCTAAAAATCCAATTCCATTTTTTCTCATATACTCGATAGATTTATCTAAAATACTATTATTTAATATTATTTTAATTTTCGATATTTTGTTTGTAGATGATGCAATTAAGTTTATTAAACTTCCTAATATATAATCCATATATCCGGCACCAATAATAGTACAATTATTAGTTTTAGCTAATTTATCTATTTCTTTAAATACTCTAGGATTTGAAATTTCTGCAATAAAAGCTTCTTCACAATTTGTTATAATATTTATTCCAGCTAAAAGACATTTTTCTATAATAGGTTTTATCTCTTTTAAAGATAAATCAGTATCAATTATTGCTACTTCAGGATTACACGCTTTAAGTACTCTTTCTATTTGATCGTAATTATATATTACTGGTCCTTTTATTCCACCATCAATTACAGTACCGATATCTTTTCCAATTAAAGATGGATTATTGTCTAAAGCAGCAACTATACTTCCACCATGATCAAATACGTTTTTCATAGAGTATTTTGCTAATTTACCACACCCAATTTGTAATACTTTTACTTGATTCCACATTTTTATTCTTCCTTTTTATATTATTTCTATTTCTTCTTTTTCTAAAATATCTGCAAACTCTGTTTTAAATTTTATTATTTCTTTTGATTTTGCATCTTCATATATGTTTCTAGCATTTATTATTGAATCTAATATATGTTTCATTTTAACAGTCTTTGCATTTTCAAAAACTGCGTTAGAGAATGCATTAGTTAATATTGTTAGTGATACATCCGGATATCTACTTGCCACTTCATACACTCTTTTATATTCACTTGTCATATCTACTAAAAATCTCATTATTTTTTCTTTTATAAAATCAGTATACTCTAATTTAACTCCAGTTTGAGCTTCTATTTTGGGTAAAGTTCCCATCATTATTTTTACAACATCTTCTGTAGACGCTTCAAGAACTTCTATTTTTTGAAATCTTCTTAAAAAAGCTCTATCTCTTAATATATAAGTTTCATACTCTTCAGTTGTAGTAGCTCCGATCATTTTTATTGTTCCTCTATCTAAACCAGGCTTTAACATATTAGCAATATCCATATCTGTTCCATTTTTATTTACAAGTAAATGTACTTCATCAATAAATAATATTACTTTTTCTGTTTCTTTTAATTCTTGAACTAATAATTCCACTCTATTTTCTGTATTACCTTCGCTTATAGCGTTTCCAATTAAACTTGTTATATTAAGTCTAATTAGTTTCCAATCTTTTAAAGCATCCGGAACCATACCTTTTTGAATTCTATATCCTAGTCCTTCAACTATAGCTGTTTTACCTATACCTGGTTTACCTACTAATAAAGCACTTTTTTCTGGAGTTAAAAGCACTAATATCATTTGTTTTATTTCTTCATCTCTAG
This sequence comes from uncultured Muribaculaceae bacterium, assembly GCA_964398265.1. GTDB lineage: Bacteria > Bacillota_I > Bacilli_A > RF39 > UBA660 > CAYNLX01. The sequence goes on from CAYNLX010000007.1 coordinate 18,180, forward strand.
CAATAGCAGGATCAGTTACATAGCTTTTTGATGCATAATCATCTCCATATTTACTTAGCATACTTATTTTTTCTTGATTCATTATTCTTCACCATTTTTATTATATCAAATTATTAATAAAAATAAAATATAAGTTGAATTCTTGCTTGACAAATACTAACGATTTTATTATACTATTTGAGTAATGCCTGATTAGCTCAGTTGGTAGAGCGCACGGCTGTTAACCGTTAGGTCGTAGGTTCGAGTCCTACATCAGGCGCCATTATATTAATTAATTCACTTATTAAGTGAATTTTTTTTATTTTATGTTTCTTTTTTTATTATTTTTGATATAATATATTACTACATGGGGGAAATAATATGTATCAAAAAGTTTGGAATAAAAGTACATTAGAAGAATTAAAAAAAGAAATTATTAAACAAAAAAGTGATTCAAAAGAAAATATATATCTTGCTGTTCAAGATTTAGAAGATATAATAAAAGATTTAGACTCAGATTACTATGAACAAATGAGTAATCCTTTTTATCTTTTATCTAGAAACATTAGAATTTTAAATAAAAACGAACATTATCACAATTATGTAGTATTGTATAATTACTATGTTGGAAAATATATAGAAGAACTTAATGGTGATATTGATAAGCCTAACAAAAAATTTGATTTAAAAGATTTATTGGAATTAAGTCATTCATTTTATAAATCATTAGATCCAGAAATATATAAGATATTTTATCCAGTTTTTAAAAATAGTAATAAAAACTTAAATTTCTTAAAGCCAGAATATGATGGTTTAAATGGATATACATGGTTTATAAAAGGAATTAATAAACCTTTTTTTACAATGTATGATTCTAAAGATTACGATGTTTTATTAACATTTTTACATGAATATGGACATTCTATATCATTTATAATGAATCCAGAAAGAAGTTATTCTAAAAATTTATTAGAAATCGAATCATACTTTTTAGAATTAATTGGAGAAGATTTTTTTGAAAACTATTTAAGTACTTATGGTTTTATTAGTACTAGAATAAATAGGTTCAACTATTTATTTGGAAAATCCGAAGATTTATTAGAAATGAAAGAAATATGTAAGAACTTTTCTGAGATTAAAGAAGATTTTAATAAAAAAAGCAAAACAAAAGAAATTGCAAAGAAACTTGATATGAATACAACTTTACTTAATCAATATCTTTCTATTGATTGTGATGAACAATATTTATATACTCTTTCATCAATTATTGCAATAAATTTATATTCTCTATATCAAAAAGATCCAGAATATGCATTAAATGAGCTTAAAAAGATTATTCTATTTAGTAAAGATGCAAACGAATATAAATATTTTAAAGAAAAAGGTTATTTAGAATTAAATAATACTGACTTATTATTAAAACAAACTATAAAAAGAAAAAATAAAACTGCTTCGTTATGAAACAGTTTTATTTTTTAACTTAATTATATCTAATTATTATCCTTCTTGAATAATTTTATTTTTTAATTCATTTATTTTTTCTTGAGTTAAATTTTCTTCGCACATTGAAAAATCACTATTAACTAAATTTAATACTATTGTGATTAAAGTCGGAAGAAAAAATATTATTATGCCCGCAATCACTTTTTTTACTATTGAAAATATTGATTTATTAAGATCATCAGGTTTATTAGCTACTATAGCTTTGATTAAATCTACTGACCCAAAGAAAATTAATAATAATGGTACTAATATTTTAACTATAGTAATAAAATATTTTACAAATAATAAAACTTGTAAAGGCTCAGGATTATTACAAAAATCAAATACGTCAGTTTCTGCATAAACATTAGTAGAATAAAATAATATTATCAATGTAAATATAAAATATATTTTTTTCTTCATTAATATCACCTTTTTAATTATATCACACTATTTAGTAAATATATGAATTCTTTTTCATTAGATATATTGCATATTAATTTTTTGATATCCTTTGCATTTGGAATACCTTTTAAATACCACATTGAATGATTTCTCATTTCTAATAATGCAACTTTTTCATTCTTATTTTCTTTTAATAGTAAATAATGTTTTTTTATTATTTTAATTTTTTCTGTTGTTTTAATATCAGAAGGCTTTTTATTTTTATATAAATAATCAACACATTCTTTAAAAATCCATGGATTACCCATTGAAGCTCTTCCTATCATAATAGCATCACAATTTGTTTCATCTATCATTCTTTTTGCTGAATAGCAATCTATTATATCTCCATTACCTATTACAGGAATACTAACATTTTGTTTTACTTCTTTTATTATTTCCCAGTTTGCTTTACCAGAATATCCTTGCTTTCTTGTTCTTGGATGGACAGTAATTGCACTAGCTCCAGCTTTTTCTATTGTTTTAGCAATTTGAACAGCATTAATACTATTTTCATCCCATCCACTTCTTATTTTCACAGTAACTGGAATATTAACTGAAGATACTACACTTGATACTAATTCATAAACCTTCTTAGGATTTTTTAATAAGGCACTTCCTGCCTGACTCTTCATTGCTATTTTGGGTACAGGACATCCCATATTTATATCAATAAATATATTTTTATATTTATTTGCAATTATTATCGCAGCATTAGTTAAACTATCAATATTTGACCCAAAAAGTTGAATTCCAACAGGTATTTTTAATTTCTCTATTCCTTTTAACATATCAAAGGTTTTTTTATTATTACGAACTATTGCCTCAGCACTCATTAATTCTGTTATTGCAAATCCAACGCCCATTTTTTCACATATTTTCATATATGAGGAATTTGATATTCCAGCCATAGGAGATAGTCCTACATTATTTTTTATTTTTATATTACCTATTTTAAAACTCATTTAATAGATTCCACTTCATCACCAGTTTTTAACATCATTGCATTTGCATCATCGGTATCAATATGCATTTCTAAAACTCCATTTTCTGATACTTTATAAAATACATTTGTTAAAATTCCACCCTTTTCTGTATCTACAATAACAACTGTTTCGTCATTATCATTAACATTTAATCTATTAGCTTCACTCTTTGATATATGAATATGTCTATTAGCTATTATTAATGATTTATCTAATAATAATCTTTTCCCATCATTTTCCACTATAATTGGCAAAGCTTTTTGTAAGTTTCCACTTCTACATATTGAAGGATCAACTCCTAATTTATATGCATCAGTTCTACTTATTTCTACTTGATTATAACTTCTAAATGGACCTAAAATTCTTACATTTTCTATAGTGCTTTTTTCCGTAATAATCTTTAAAACTTTATCACTAGAAAATTCACCAGGTTGAACTAAATCGTTTTTTTTATTTAAAGGCTCATCTCCAAATAATTTTTTATAAGTTTCTTCATTTAAATGTACATGTCTATTTGACACACCAACTTTAATTTTCATATTATCACCATAAATATTATACCAAAAAAAAATAACTATTGTATAGTTATATTCTTTTTTTCTTATTACTTGCAGAAATAAATACTTTAGCTGCCCCTAATGAACCAATAGCTCCTAAAATAAAAGTTGCTTCTCCAGCTGTTTTTGGATTTTCTGTAGTAGATGTTTCGCAATCTAAACATGTTTCTGAATCATCATCATTATCAGTGGTAGTAGTAGTGGTAGTGGTACCATCAGTTGAACAATCTGAATCTTCTTCTTCACATTCGGAGCTATAAGCATCACTTGTACTTCCAATTCCTTCACTAGCAGCATAAACATTTACACTTAATCCTAAAGTAATTAATAGTCCAATAATCATCATAAATATTTTTTTCATATTTACACAACCTCTTTTCTATCTTAATAATACATTACATAAATTATACAGTCAACAAGAAGTATAAAAAAATAAAATAAGTGTGTAAAGTGTGTAAATTTACTAAATTTGTGATATTATAAGTATGTGATGAAATATGAATAATGAAATAGAAAAAACAATAATTAAAACATATAGAAAAGAAATTTGGACCAAATTTACTAAGGCAATTAAAGATTTCTCTTTAATAAAAGAAAATGATAAAATAGCAGTATGTATTTCCGGTGGTAAAGATTCTTTCTTATTAGCAAAATGTCTACAAGAAATAAAAAAACATGGGAAAATTAATTTTGAACTAGAATTTATATCAATGAATCCTGGATATAATAGTAATGTTTTAAAATCTATTAAAAAAAATTGTAAACTATTAAATATTCCAATAAAAATTTTTAATACTGATATTTATCCATACGTTAGCTCTTTAGAAAAAGGCTCTCCATGTTATTTATGTGCCAGAATGAGACGAGGATACTTATATGATTATGCTAAAAATTTAAATTGTAATAAAATTGCACTTGGTCATCATTTTGATGATGTTATAGAAACAAGCTTATTAAGTATGTTTTATAATGGTGAAATAAAGACTATGTTGCCAAAACTACATAGTACTAATTTTGATAATATGGAACTAATAAGGCCATTATATTATATAAAAGAAAAAGATATAATTAACTGGCAAAATTATAATAAATTATCTTTTATACATTGTGAATGTCCTCTTTCAGAAAATAATATAGATTCTAAAAGAAAAGAAATCAAAGATTTAATTACAAGTTTAAGAACAAAAAATAAATATATAGATCAGAATATAATGAAAAGTATGGAAAATATAAACTTAAATTCCATCTTAGGTTATAAAAAAAATGAAGAAAAATATTTTTTTCTTGATGATTATGAGGATTAAATGTTTAAGTATAGTCTAGATAATAAAAGATATCATACTCTTAATTACTATAATAAATTTAAGTATGGATGTAAAGTATTTAAAGTAAGCTTAAATGCTGGTTTTAGTTGCCCTAATAAAAAAAATAACAATAATGGATGTATATTTTGTTCAAAATTAGGTAGTGGAGATTTTGCTGGAGACAAAAACAAAGACTTAATAACACAATTTAATGAAGTTAAAACTATAATGCATAAGAAATGGCCAGAAGCAAAATATATTGGCTACTTTCAAGCAAACACAAATACTTATGCTCCATTAAATGTATTAAAAGAAAAATATGAATTAATTTTATCTGAGGAAAATGTTATTGGATTATCAATAGCCACTAGAAGTGATGCTATTAGTGATGAAGTATTTAAATACTTAAAAAAATTAAATAATAAAACAGATTTAACAATAGAATTAGGTTTACAATCATCAAACGAAAAAACATTGAAATTAATCAAAAGAGGACACGATTTAAATAATTTTGAAGAAATGGTATACAAACTTAAAAAAAATAATATAAAAGTAGTTGTTCACATAATAAATGGATTACCATATGAAACAAAAGAAGATATGTTAAACACTATAAAATATTTAAATAAATTAGAAATTGATGGTATTAAAATACACATGCTTCATATTATAAAAGATACTGAATTATATGATATGTATAAAAAAGAAAAATTTAAAATATTATCTGAAGATGAATATGTAAATATTGTATGTGATCAATTAGAATTATTAGATGAGAAAATAGTAATACATAGATTAACTGGGGATCCAAAAAAAGAAGATTTAATAGAACCAGAATGGTTATTAAAAAAGTTTTGTGTATTAAATGAAATAGATAAAGAAATGTTGAAAAGAAATAGTTTTCAAGGCATGAAAAAAGCTTCAAATTGAAGCTTTTATTTTAATAATAGGCCTAAATTAGATTTAGTATTACCATCTTTTTCAAATCTATCAATATCTTCTGGCTTTAAACTTACTATTTTTTTATCAGAATCAATAGCAATCTCATCATCACGATTAAAATCTAAATATCCAACAGAAGCATTATCTAAAGTATGATCATTAATAATTGATTCAGACTTATAAACATATCTATTAGAGCATAAAATATAATGTTCAACCCTATCAGTACCTGAATTCAATTGATCTTCAAGTTTAAAATTAATACCATTTTTTCTATAATCAGCAAATAAATTTTTATCTGAAGAAATCATTTCTCTATTAAATTGTTTATCTATAATTCTTTTATTTGTTGAAGTAATGTTTCCATCAATAGAAATATTATTTCTTGTTAATGTACCATCTAATTTTTCTAAAACTGAATCATTACCAATAGATTTAGTTGCTTTTCTATAATTCTTTTTACTAATTGGAGCTTCAGTACTTAAAGATAAATCATATTTGCTTTCATTGTATACGCTTGATATTTCTTTTTCTGATACTTTTTCATTAATAGTTTCAGATATTTCTATAGAACTAATTCCATTAAATAAAATAGAAACTTTCTCAAAATGATCTGGATATTCAATAGTAAATACTAAATTATTTAAATGTTTACTATTTATAGCTACTAAAAATGAATCTCCTTTAGAATATATTTCATCTAATTTTCTTAATAAAAATGGTATTATAACCTTTCCTGCTGGTAATTTGTATTCTTCAATTGTACCCTTACACTTTTCAGCCTTAAAACTATTCATATAATCTTCAATAATTACTAAGGCACTATCTAATTCGTTATTCATAAAATAACCCCCTTAACTAAATTGATTGATATTATACAACATAATTTTATATAATGCAAGTGTTTTTTATCATTTTGTTAAACCTTTTTGAAAATGTTACATAAAAGTTTTTTAAAAATGTTACATT
>CAYNLX010000008.1:0-19828 GCA_964398265.1 uncultured Muribaculaceae bacterium
AACTTCTTTAGCAGCTACTAACATTAAATCTGCCAACTCATCAATTATTACTACATAATAAGGTAATTTTTTTAAAGAACTATTTGGATCTTTTTTTAATTTCTTGTCTACATATTCATTATATGAAGAAATGTTTTTGCATTGATGCTCACTAAATTTTTCATATCTACTTTCCATCTCTTCTACTATCTTCTTTAAAGCTATACTTGCTTTTTTTGGATCAGTAACTACTGGATATAATAGATGTGGAACTCCATTATAATTTGATAATTCAACTTTTTTTGGATCCACTAAAACTAATTTAACTTCATCTGGCTTATATCTCATTAACAAAGAAACAATAAAATTATTAATACATACTGACTTACCACTACCAGTAGAACCTGCTACCAAAAGATGTGGCATTTTAGACAAATCAGCCATTTGATTTCTTCCCATAATATCTTTTCCCAGCGATACTAACAACTTGCTTCCCTCCATAGATTTAGGAATAGACATTAATATATCTTTTAATTTCACTTCGCTAATAAAAGGATTTGGAACTTCTATACCTATAGTACTTTTACCTGGTATAGGAGCTTGAATTCTAACATCTTTAACTGCTAATGCTAACTTTATTTCATCTTTAATACTAGATATTCTATTTACTTTAGTACCAGCATCAATTTTAACTTCATATTGAGTTACAGCTGGTCCAATATGAATTTCCACTACTTTACCTGGAACTTGAAAATCATTTAATACTCTTTCAAGAATTATTTTATTTGACTTAGTAAATTCTGTGGAATTAACTTTACCACTTTTTTTAGATTCTTCTAATAAATCTAAACTAGGTAATCTATAATTAGAATTACTTTCAACTTCTCTATTCATTGTAATAGGAGAATAATCTACATCACTCTCTATATCTTTATAAGTAGGTTTTAATTCTTCAACACTTGAAATAATAATTTTATCATCTTCATTTATATCTTCTTCATCATTATCATCATCATCACTATTTTTAATTTTTTTATGCTTATGAATTCCTAAAAGCTTTAATACTTTTTTAAATCCTGATGCAAAATCTGATAAGGTAATATCAAATAACATAACTATTCCAAACAAAGTCATAGCTCCTAAAACTATTTTTGTTCCAGTTACATCAAATAATTTTATAAAGGCAGATAATAAGAGTGCTCCAATTACTCCTCCACCTACATTACCACTTGGCAAAATATCATATTCAAAAGAATTATCTATTGTTTTTTCTAACATTTCTTTTACAGATAAATCAAGATCTACTACATAAGACAAATGAGAAAACACTAATATTACTAATATTAATACATAAAATCCCACTAATCTAGCACTAAAAAATTTAGGTAGCTTTCTTTTAGATACCATAAATAATCCTAATATAAATACCCCTAATAAAACTACTACCCACCAAGTTCCCATTAAGAATACTGCAAAGTTTTTAATAATTTTTCCAACTGGTCCAAAACAACCAATACCAATTAACCCAATTAGTATTAGTAATAATCCATTTAATTCTACACTATATTGAAAAGATTTTGATTCTTGTTCTTTAGAACTTTTTTTCTTTGCCATTATATATTCACCATAATAATTATAACTTATATAGCAATTATTTGCAAAGTAAATCAATTATAAAAATGCTTTTAATTCATTTATGTTAGTTTGAAGTAAATATAAATGGTCTAATGCTACCTCTTTAGTTTTTTTGCTCATCTTTCCAGTTTTATTAATTAGTTCATTAACTTTAATAATTCCACGATTACTTCCTTGTATCATAGATTTTGCCATTTTATTATTATCATTATCTTTTATCATCATAATAGTAAATATTTTCGTCATAAATCTTGAAAAATAATTATTTAATTCTTTATGTACATTAAAACTCTTTAATATATTTTCTGTATCATCACAAATTATTATATATTCCGCCCTTTGTCTTAATAATATTTTTCTAAGTTTATTATTCATTTCATATGATAATAAATTGTCTATTCCTATAATACCCATCTCTGAATTCTTATATAAAGATAGTAAAAAATCTATTTCATTATACATAAAAAAATCACCCATTAATATAATGGATGTTTTTGTTATTTTTATACTATAACTCTTGAATAACTGCAATTATCATTGGCTTGCATTCAGTTTCTTCATATAAATACTTTCCTAATTCTTCCCTAATTTCTACTTTAATTTTATTATAATCAACATAAGATGGAGTAGAATTTCTTTCTATAACATTTAAAGAAATCTCTTTAATCTTTTCAATCATTTCAGTAGAATCTTTTATATAAATAAATCCTCTTGTAGTAACTTCAGGTCCTACCAAAAGCTTTTTTCCTTTTTTAGATAATGTTGCGCTAATTAATACAATTCCACTTTCGCTTAGCATTTCTCTATCTTTAACTACTAATTCTCCAACATCATCACTGCTTTTACCATCTATTAATACATCAGTAACCTTTATATGTTCTTCTTTTTGAACTAATATTCCATCTTGAAAAGTAATTACATCACCATTTTGTTTTAATAATATATTCTCATTATTAATACCTAAAACACTCGCTAAATTAGCATTTCCAACCATATATCTATAATCACCTTTTACAGGTATGTAATATTTTGGATTCATAAGTTTAATCATTAACATTAAATCTTCTTTACTTGCATGTTGTAACGCTGTTTTATCTTTAGGAATAGTAATATCTTGAACTCCCAAAGATGCTAAATCATTTTGAATTTTAACAAACCTTTTTTCATTACTATCACTTCTTGAAACAGCAAAAACAAATTGATCTGTAGGTTTTAATTTAATGAATTTATCATATCCTCCTATTATTTTTTCTACACTATTATATGGCTTTTCTTTATCTTCTCCTATTAATAAAATAACTTTTTCATCTTCTATATCTGATAAATCTCCTAAAATATTTTCATTAAATGATAAATATCCCTCTTTTAAAGCAAGACTAATAATATTTTGTAATGATTTTCCCATAATAACTACTTTTCTATGTGAATTTTCCAAACCAGTAAAAATATCTTGTATTGTATATAAATGATTTGGTAATACTAAAAAAATAATTCTTTTGTCATGTCTATTAATTACATCCTTAAAATAATCAGATAATCTATGCTTTGGAGAAGTAAATCCCTTTTCTTCAGAAAAAACAGATTCACTCATTAAAGCAAGTACTCCTTGTTTTCCTACATACGCAATTTTTCCAATATCAGAATTATAACTACCCATCATAGTAGGATCAATTATAAAATCTCCTGTATAAGCAATAGCTCCATCTGCTGTATTAATAATGTACATAACTGAATCTGGTGCAGAATGAGAAACACTAATTGGAAAAATACTTACTGAATCAAAATTAATTTTTTTATGTGCTTGTATTTCAATAATGTTTTGTTCTGGAATATTTTCAGTTTCCAAAACATATTTAGTAAATTTAGTACAATAAATCTTAATTTCTGGAATCTCATTTACTAGATCATATACAGCTCCCATATTTTCATAATGTCCATGGGTTAAAAACACACCTTTAATTCTATCTTTATTAGAAATTAAATAATCAAAATTTGGAATTATATAATCTATTCCAAATAAACTTTCATTAGCGTATTTCAATCCACAATCAAAAACAAAAATATCGTTATCTATATCAATTACATAACAATTTTTTCCGTTTTCATCTAAGCCACCCAAACTAAAAATTTTTATTTTACTCATAAAACATCTCTTTTCTATAATTTTTAAAGATTTCTTCGTAAAGTAATTATATCAAAAAAAAAGATGTTTGTAAACTAAACTATCTTTCTTCACTAATTAATTTACTTAAATACATTATTTTTAAATTATTATTTTTAATAGTATTCAATAATATTCCGAATAAATCTATTGTTACATTATCTTCTACAAAAATAATATATCCACTTTCAACATTAGATTTTACTTCTAATATATTAGATTTGTTTAAATTTAATGTAGAATCAATTATATATTTATTATTATTTTTACACAAATCATAATTATTATTTAAAAAACATATATTTTTATTTTTATTATATTTATTTAATAGTTTTTCTACAGCATAAAAACTTTTTTCATCTTTTTCATTATTAATATACTCAAATTTTTCATTATAATTATTTACTAAAGAAGAAAACACATCAATTTCTATATTATTTAGATAACAATAATTTAGTATTACTTCATTATTCGTAATAATTGATATACCTCTTTTTAAAATATTACCCTTCTTTATTATTTTATCTTTGTTATCTACAACGCTTACACTAGGATTAATGGTTTTATAAACTAACAAATCCGAATTATAATTATCAATATTTTTCATTTTATAATAGCTTTTTTCTATATCTACTTCAATAGTATTAATTCCAGGAATAATAAAATCTTCATTAATTACTGCGTTTGTTCCTTTCGTAACATATTGTTTACTTTTTAATAATATTTCTTCATATAATGGAGTTTTAGTTTGAACAAATTTCACTATTTTTTCTGTGTAATAAAAACTCATAATAATAAAAGAGAACAATATAAAAATGCTTAACTTTTTTTTCACAAGATCACCTAAAGAATTATATGAAAAAAAGTTGATTTATTAACCAACTTTTATTTTTATTATTTCTACACCTCTTTTTGGATTCTCCAACAAAGTTTTATAAACTAATTTATTCTTTCTTAATTCCTCAATAAACATTATTTCTTCTTTTGTTAAAGCAATATAATTATAATCTTCAGAATTGTCTTTAGCAACAATCTTATCTACTCCGAATAAATAATCTGCACTCACTCCAAATAGATTTATTAAATCTAAAATACTTTCCAATGAAGGGTTTCTAGTATTCTTTTCATAACAACAAATAGAAGATTTATCCAATCCCAAAATATTAGAAAGTTCTTTTTGAGTTAATCCTTTTTCTATTCTAAGTTTTCTTAATCTATCGCCTTTAATCATATTTATCACCTTGTAAGCAAATTATATAATTTATTTATAGTAAATATTTTAATGTTTACAAATTGTAAATATTTTTATTGATAAATTTTTATATATTAGATATAATATTAATATGAAGAAAAAAAATAAAAATTTAGAAAAATTAAGAATTGAAAAAGGCTATTCAATAAGAGATATAGCTAAGATCATTAATATTAGTTCATCATACTATTGCCAATTAGAAAATGGAGATCGAAGATTATATTACGATTTAGCAATTAAGATTGCAAAAGTATTTGACCTAAAACCAGATGATATTTTTTTCAATGAATTAAAATAATTATTAAAAAAGCAGATTAATCTGCTTTTTCTTTTTTAGAAGATAAAAATGTTACTTTTTCTGCTACTACTTCTACAGAATATTTTTTTTCACCATCTTTTTCATATTTAGAAGTTTCTATTCTTCCACGAATTCCTACAATATCACCTTTATGACAATATTCACTTGTATTAGAAGCAATACCATTCCATAATACGCAACGAATAAAATCCGTTTCATAAATACCTTCACTATTCTTATATGACCTTTGTACAGCTAAATTAACTGATGTTACTTTTTTACCATCGTTAATCTCATTTACAACTGGATCTTCCGTAAGTCTTCCAACCAAAATCACCTGATTTAACAATAAATAACCTCCTTTCTGAAAGAAAAGATAACAAAGATATTATATTAATGCAAATCACTAAATATAATTTTTTGATTAATAAATATTACAGTATATTAAATAAATATATTAAAAAAAGAATTGCTGTATTGTTAGCAATCCATTTATCTTATTTTTGTAATATTAAATATTTTTTAATAATCTATTTAATTCTACTGCATATTCCATAGGTAATTCTTTTTTAAAATCATTTACAAATCCCATTATCAATAACTCTTTTGCAAGATTATCTGATAAACCTTTACTTTTTAAATATTGTAATTTTTCTTCGCTTACTTTTGAAACTACCGCTTCATGCTCTATTGAGGATGTAGTGTTTTCCACTATATTTTTAGGTATAGTATTACTTTTTGAAATAGAATCAAGAATAATTGTATCGCATTTTATTTTTGCTTCACTATTTAAAGCATTTTTTTCAATCTTAGTGGTACCTCTATAATTACTAACACCACCATTACATGCTATTGATTTACTTACTATATTACTTTTTGTGTGCTTTCCAAGATGAATCATTTTTGCACCAGCATCTAAATATTGACCCTCTTTTGCATAAGCAATACTTATAGAATTACCAACAGAATAATCTCCTTTTAAGATACAAGATGGATATTTCATAGTTACTTTACTTCCTATATTACCATCAATCCATTCCATTAAACCATGATCTGATACTATTGCTCTTTTAGTAACTAAATTATAAATGTTATTTGCCCAATTTTGAATCGTAGAATATTTACACTTAGCATTTTTCATTACATATATTTCTACTACTCCTGCATGCAAAGAATTAGTTGAATAACTAGGGGCTGTGCATCCTTCTATATATGATAATTCTGCATTCTCATCCACAATTATTATTGTTCTTTCAAATTGTCCTAAAGATTCAGAATCTATTCTAAAATAGCTTTGAAGAGGCCTATCTAATTTTACTGTCGGAGGAATATATATAAATGATCCTCCGCTCCATACAGCACCATTTAAAGCTGTATACTTATTTTCATCATATTTTACTAATTCATTAAAATATTTTTTAAATAATTCAGGATATTTTTTTAGAGCATCATCAGTTGATAAAAATATAACTCCCTTATTATCTAATAAACTATGATATACAACTTCACTATCTATTTGATTATTAACAGCGCATAAATATTTTTCTTCAGCTCGTATTACCCCCAAAGAAGAAAATTCTTCTTTGATTTTTTCATCTACATTATCCCAATTATTGGTATTATCTCCAGCTTTTTTATAATAACAAATATTATCAAAATCTATATCTATTTTAGGGCCATACAAAAATTCTGGATTTTCCATTTTTTTAAAAGCATCAAAAGACTTCAAACGAAAATCAAGCATCCATTTTGGCTCCCCTTTTTTTGTTGATAAATCTATAATAAATTGTTCGTCTAATACTTGTTTCATAAAATCACTACTACATATTATATCAATAAATTATTATTTTTAAAATAGTCTTTCTTTTTTTCAATAATTTTGTTAAAATTAAATAAGAATAGAGGTGTATTGTTTATGAGTAAAAAACCATATGGTTTAGAATTATATATAAATAATTTAATATTACAATTAAACGAATTATACCCAAATATAATAACTGAAGATCAAAAAGAAAAAGTATATTTAAAATTTAAAGATGATCCTAGAATTAAAACCGTTGAAGGATATGAAGAAATTAAAATAATTATAAGTGGTTTATTTGAACATTTTATTAATAAATATTATAATGCAAATTCAATAAAAAATTATAATCCTGCTAGATGGACTGATATGAAACCAAATGAAGAAGTAAAAGAATTATATGATACTTTAGAAGTATTAAAAGAATATGGTGAACACCCAATAAAAATAATTGATGCAGGATGCGGGAATGGAAGAAATGCAATATTCTTGGCACAGAAAGGCTATGATGTTGCTGCTATTGATGTTGATGAAATTTTAATAAAAAATTTGGAATATAGTAAAATAGAATATAAAGTTCCTGATTTGAAAGCATTTAGAATAAATATTATTGATTATCTTAAAAGTCAGCCTGATAATTCAATAGATGCAATAATAGATTCTGGAATGAGTCATTATTTAAACGATGAAACTAAATATTTATATTATCAATTAGCAAAAAGAAAAATTAAACCTGGTGGGCTATATTCTATTCTACATTATGGAGAATTTGAAGGAGATAGAAATATAGGAAGAAGTTTAAATGATTTAAAAAAATTAACATTAGGTTCAGAATCTGTTATTCCATGGAAAGAAAAAACTTGGTTAAGTGATTCAGAAAATATTAAAATCATTGCTTATTCATCATTATTAAGAAAAGCTGGAGGAAACATACCTACTGAAACTATTAAATATATGTTATGGTTAAAAGGAAATACAGAAAATTATGAACCAATATCTACAAATTCTTTTAAAAGAGGTATGACAACATCTAAAATAATAATATTAATAGTATTATTAATAATAATAACATTCTTATCTATTATATTATTTATTAAATTATAAAAAGAGACTATCGTCTCTTTTTTGCAATTACTATTTTTGTTTTACCATATTCCCATACTTTATTTACACTATCAAATCCAGCTTTTTTCAAAAGATCTAACTCAACTTCCAATATTAATGGGGTATCAATATGCTTTGGAATATCTCCAGAATCAATTCCGTCTTGGTATTCTTTTTACTTTTCTTTATTAATTCTTCTTTTGTATCCAAAATATAATCACAGTTTAAAAATAATCCATTTTCATCTAATGAAGAATAAATGCTTTTAAACAATGCTAATTTTTCTTCTTCATTAAAATGATGTAAACTTTGACATGATATTACAGTATCAAATTTATTATTAACATAATCATAGTTAAAATAGCTATCATTAATTATCTTTATATTCTTATTTGGATATTTTTCTAATATATGATCAGTCATATTCTTAGCTAAATCAATCCCTACGATTTCAACATTTTCAAAAACATTAAAAATGCTATCTAATTCTAAACCGGTTCCAATTCCTAAATCAAGAATTTTCTTTGTATTCTTGTCTAAAAATCCCGCAATAACATCTTTAGATAACTTCCCTCCATCAGTTTGAGTTAAATGCACTTCATCATAGCAATCAGCTTTTTCGTTAAAAAATCCCTTCATTTCATTATCTCTTCTATTCATTTTATCATCACCATAATTATTATATTACAAAAAAGATAGATGATAGATTATCTAGCCTCTACAATTAATTTAATAGCGGTTTTTTGTTCACCATCTATTATAATATCACTAAAAGCTGGAGTTAATACTAAATTTACCCCACTAGGAGCTACGAATCCTCGTGCTATTGCAACTGCTTTTATAGCTTGATTTAAACTACCAGCCCCTATTGTTTGAATTTCTACTCCTCCACTTTCTCTAAAAATATTTGCGATTGCACCAGCTACCTTACTCGGATTAGATTTTGATGATACTTTTAATATTTCCATATTTCCTCCTTTTATATTAAAATATATGAAGAAAAAAACAAAAAAAGAACGTTATTTACGTTCCCATCTTGAAAAAATTCCACAAGGTAAAATTAAATTATTGGAATTACATTTAATGCCTAATTCATCGCTTGTAATTTTACCTTCATATTTTTTGTTAACAGTTAATTCAAGTATATTTTGTAATACAGTTAAAGATAAACCTGTTGTGTAAGAATTAATTAAAAATAATATAGGTTCTTCGCTTAAAATTTCTGAACACTTTTTAACTAAATCAAATAATTCTTTTTCTATATCCCATACTTCTTTATTACTTCCTCGTCCAAATGAAGGAGGATCCATAATTATAATATCATATTTATTATTTCTTCGAATTTCTCTATCTACAAATTTAACTACATCATCTACTATATATCTAATAGGCTTGTCTTCTAAATTTGATGATTTTACATTTTCTTTTGCCCATTCAACCATTCCTTTAGAAGAATCAACATGAACTACGGAAGCTCCAGCAGATAATGCTGCTACTGAAGCGCCGCCTGTATATGCAAATAAATTCAGAACATTTATTTCTCTATTAGAATTTTTTATTTTATCTACAATTAAATCCCAATTATATGATTGTTCAGGAAATAAACCGGTATGTTTAAATCCCATTAATTTTAAATTAAATGTTAAATCTTTATAATTAATGGACCAAGATGAAGGAATATTTCTATTATATATTTCCCATTCTCCCCCACCAGAATTACTTCTAATATATCTAGCATCAATATTTCCAAAATATTTTTTTTCACTTTTCCATATTATTTGTGGATCCGGCCTTTTTAATATAATATTGTTCCACCTTTCAATTTTATTGCCTTCATACATATCTAATATTTCATAATCTACAAAATTTTCAATTAATACCATCTTTTACCTCGTAACTAAAATTAAAAAAATAAGTAAAATAATTATTGCAATTATAATTATTGCTGGAATAACTTTATTATTCTTTTCATTATTTCTAGCTTGAAAACTTTTTATATTTTCTTCTACCCCAAAATTAGAACCATATGTTCCAGGGGTAGAATTTTTTTTATCACCATTAATAAATACATTTTTAGGTTTCATATTATTTACTACATTTGTATTAGACGTACTATTATTTTGATTTGCTGGAGTTACTCCTCTTAAATTATTATTTATCATCTTTTTTAATATTTTCCTTTTTTAATAAAGTAATTGCAGGATCTGATATTTCTAATATTCCACAAACTATAAAAAAATATCCTATTATTAATGTTTGAATCATTTGAGTATAATATAAATTTATTGAAGTTAAAATTCCAACAAGGATAAATAAGGTAAATGATACCATTCTTACATACCACATATTATTTTTTCTATCCATGTAATAATCAATTTTTATTAATTTAATAATTGATATAATAGCTATCCACCCCATTAAACATAATGATAATGACAAAGGACTTTTTTCTTTATAAAAAACTATAAATGATATAGAAGCTAATAAAGAAGCTAATGAATATAATATAAATTCATAATCTTTCTTCTCTCTCGTTAAAAAATACTCAATAGCTTTAATTATTGCAATTAGTCCTAAAGATACCGCCAACACTATTTTTAAGTTTAATACTCCTAACTCTGGATATATTAGGAAAAAAACTCCTAATAATATTATTAATACTCCACCAAATAACCTTATTTGATTCTTTTTCATATTTTCACCTATATTTCTATTTTACCTTTATAATTAAATAATCTATTATTTTTTAAAAAACCATATACACTATTACATATTATATCTTTTTTATCACTTGATTTAATATCGTGTGATGCTCCTTTAACAATCATTAAAACATCTACTTTAGATTTAACACTATCATATACATATTCTGCACTATTTAATGGAGCTATTTTATCTTTATCTCCATGTAGAATCAATATTGGAACACTTATATCCTTAGGATCATCATAATGATCTCTTACTAATTCTGTAAAATTTTTAATTGCAGAATATGGAGCTTTTACTATTCTGGAAAAAATATCATCTCCACCATAACCTTTTAATGCTGTAGTAATATCTTTTGTTTTTGATACAGCTTTAATAAATGAAAAACTATTTCCAACAAACGAGAAGTAATTAAAAGCTGGAGCTAATAATACTACTTTTTTAATTTGTTTATACTTAGTAGCTAAATGAGAAGCTAAAACACATCCCATACTATGACCCACAAGATAGATAGTATTATAACCTTTTGAAATAAGCCATTCAGTTTGTTTCTCTACGCAATCTACCCAATCCTTTTTATTTGAAGAATATAACGTTAATTTATCATGACCAGGAAGAGTAATTGTAAATACATCAAAATATCTATCAACTTCTAAATAATTAGATAAAAATTCTAAATCGTATGTTCCTCCTGCAAAGCCATGTATTACTAAAATAGCTTTTCTAAAAAACATATTCTCACCTTCTTATAATTATTATTACATTTTTATAAGAATTATTCAATTGTAATTGTTATACGTTTACATTTAATATTACTTGTCCATCTGATATAGGTAAGCCTTCATAGTTAGTATCTGTAAGATTTATTGTTCTAAGAGCTGCTTCTTCATTTTGTACTTCTATAGTAGACGTTTCAGAAGCCATCGATGTATTTTGTAATTCTTCATTAAATGTATGAGAACTATCTGAAGAAGTTTGTTTATAATATATTAATGGTGCATTTTCTTCTGCAAAAGGTACTGTTGCAAACACTGCATTACCTTCCTCATTTGAAATTATTTCTTCTCCATAAGTTGTTCCATTTGAATCACATCTTACAAATTTTGCACCTACTATAGGCACTCCAATATCTGTTCCATCATCACTAACATGTAATGTTAAAGTTCCAGAAGCAGATATTGTAAAATTATAAGTGTTAACTTCTTCAGTTATCTCCTGTTCAGCTGGAGTAATACTTGTATCATTAAATCCTGTTGTTAAAGATGTTACTGTATAAGTTCCATTAATTATTTCTTTACTTCCTACACCATTAGTAATAGGAATCGTTATTTGATTTTCCATAATAAAATCTCTCCTTTTTCTATTGGTAATCCAACATAGTTTTTATCAGTTAGCAAGATTTTTCTTTTATTAATACAATTAAGGTATATATCTATTTCTTTACTATTATTATTAATTAATACAGGAATACAAAAATTATTACTATTACACATACCTGTATATATAATTATTTTATAAACATCATAAAAAGAAAATATAAATTCTATATTCCCTAAATTGTCTGTTTTTTTATTTAATATTAAATTATTTTTACTATCAAATATATTTACTTTTAAATTATTAACTAACAAATTACTACAAGACTTAAATCTTAATAAAACTTTATTCATTTTAGTCACTTCCAAATTACCTTAATTTATAATATGATTTATAAATTATTTCAAGTAATTAAAATAAACAATTTTACTAAAATTAAAAAAGATCAAAATTATATAATTTTGATCTAAATATTTATTTCATAATTCTATTAAACTACCTTCATAATCTTTAACGTAATATTTTATATTTTTTGTTCCTTTAGATATAATTGTATGTCCTTCTTTTTCTAAAAGCTTTTTCTGTAACTCAATAGCTTCAGGATATTTAACATTTAATTCTCCATCTGACTTTAATGTTCTCCAATAGGGAGTAATATCTTCTTTTCTTTGATAACTAGCCCATGCACAAATATTTACAAATATTCCGCACGTAAGAGGACATGTAATATCAACATCATATTTTTTTGCCATAGCTTTTCTTAAATTATCAGTAGTAATCAATTTCCCTTTAGGTACACTTTTCATAAATTTATCATAATCAATTGGAGGCGCTATAACCATAGTTTTACCACCCCATTTTTTTGCTGCTTCATTATCAAGTTCTACTATCTTTGGCATATCTTTACTATTATTCATTTTTTCATTAAAATTTTTCTTATTCTCATTAGCCATATTATTTTTCCTCACTTTCAAATACTATTTTTTTATTTAGTTTTATTATTTCCATATAATCTAACTATTTCTTCATATAACTTTGGTGTGTCTTTTTTTAATAGTTCATTATCTCTTATTAGATTTAATATATAATTTCTACCATAAGTCTCATATACATAACTAAACATAATATGATAATTTTGATAATCACATCCTCCATCTAAAGCTTGTTCTAATGAAAAATTTAATATTCTATCGGTATTTTCCATTTGATGAGTAATTGTAGTAGCAAGTCCTTCTGCTAGCCAAGTATAATAAGGCTTATTAATTTTGGAATGGCAACTATGAGTAAATTCATGCATAACTAAAAATTTTAAGTCTTGAAGAGTATTATTTTCATGAAATTTAGTTTTCTTATATTCATCTAAACATAGAGAATGAATTATATCACCATTTGAAAAGCCACAAACCCAGTTACAAGTTTCTCCTTTTTCATCTAAAGAAGAACCAACTTTTTTGTAATATCTTCTAAAATTTTCTAAATTATCCCATAATTTAATATTTACCTTTTTCCCAAATTCTTTTATATCAAAAAAAGAAATAATTTCTTCACATGATTGTTCAATATATTTACATAAATCATTAATATATAATAAATCTTTATCTGAATATTCGATTACAATATATTTTAACTCTCTTTTATACATAAATTACCTTTTATACTCTATATTATACCATACGATTCTTAATTTTTTAAAAAATTAAGAATACTTTTTCTAATGTTTTATTTTACTATAATATTAATTTTTATAAAGCAATCTCGACACTATAGCTTAGTTTTAACCTATAAAAATGACCCTGTTCTGTTAAATAATGTTTTTTATTATACATTTTTTTACAACTTTTCAAAGCCATTTCAATAAACAAATGGTGCCTGTGGTCGGACTCGAACCGACACGATATTGCTATCACAGGATTTTGAGTCCAGCGCGTCTACCAATTCCACCACACAGGCAACAACATATTAAGTATAACATATTTTTTTTAAAAATAAACTAATTTATATTATTCTTCTTTATAAATAGAAGTAAACAATTCTTTATCATTAGAAGATTCAGATGTTAAAGAAACTTCAGGAAGATCATCCAAAGTTGACATACCAAAATAATCTAAAAATTCACTTGTTGTTCTATAGAGATTAGGTCTTCCTAAAGAATCACTTTTCCCTGCTGCTTTTATTAATCCTTTTGCCACTAGTTTTCTTATCATCTGAGAGGTACTTACACCTCTTAATTCATCTACTTCTAATCTAGTAATAGGTTGATTATATGCTACAATTGCTAAAGTCTCAAGTGCAGGAGCACTTAATGAATTACTTTCTGGTATTGTAATTAATCTTTTATAATATTCTTTATGTTCTTTTTTAGTAGTTAGTTTGAATGCATTTCCTAAATAGCTAATTCTTATACCTCTATCATCTTTTTCATAAGATGCTTTCAATTCTTTTAAGCATTCCTTAGCTTTTTCCTCATTTATTTCCATTACTTCACATATTTGTTTTAAATCAATTCCTTCATCGCCTACGACAAATAATATACCCTCTAATACTGCTAATAAATTCAATTTAATCACATCGCTTCTATTATTATGTTATCAAAATTTTTTTCTTGAGTTAGTTTTATTTCATTATTCTTACTCATATCTAATATCGATAAAAAAGTAACAATAATATATTCTTTATTATATTCTTCAAATAATTCATCAAAACTAATTTTTTTCTTTTTCTTTAATAAATCTCTTATTGATTTAGTTCTGTTTTCAATACTATATTCTTTTTTTGTTATTTTTGTTTGAACAGGTTGTTCATAATCTTTTCTTTTTATAAATAACAAAAATGCATTTAATAAATCATTCATAGATAATTCATTATTATATACTATATCTTCTTCAATTAATTCTTTATAATTTTCTGGAGTCTTAGTAAAGACTTCTTGTCTTTTTTCTTCTAAAGATTTAAAATCAGATGTTAAATCTTTATATTTTTGATACATTATAAGTTTATTACGTAAATCTTCTTCACTATTAATTTCAAAATCATTAATATCTTCTTCATCTGTTTGATTCAATATTGTTTTGCTTTTAATATGAATTAATTCACTTGCCATTACTAAATATTCACTCGCTATATCAATATTCATAATTTCCATATGATGAATATAATCTAAATATTCTTTTATTATTTCAGATATATTAATTTCATATATATCACTTTTTTTTTCTTTTATTAAATGTAGAAGAAGATCTAATGGTCCTTCAAAATCATTAATATGAAATGTATAATTCATTAGTTAGTCTCCTTAACTACATGTGTATTTCTTTATTTCCATTTTTTCAATAACTTCATCTTTAGTTATATCACTATTAACCAACGCAAAATTATTTAATGAGGAAACATCATCATTTGGATATGTTACATTTAGATTAAAAGTAAATCCAGTATCACTTTCAGTTACAGAGGCTGTTACTCCATTAACTGAATTATATTTATCTTTATAACTATTATATTTAATTAAATAATCTGAATATCTTTCAGTTTCTTTTGTATAAACTACCTCAGAAACTATTCTAGTTAATACTTCATCAACAAAATAATAATTAAATTTAAAATTTAAAGCTACACAAGATAATATTATTGTTTCTTTTTCTTCCTCAGTTGATGATCCATTTTCTGTTTCAGCTAATTTTTTAACATCTTCTTCGCCATCATTAGTAATATAATCAACTATATCAGGCAAATAGATTGCAAAACATATAAATAAAACAAAAAGCATAATAATAATTAATGGACTTCTTTGTTTGTTTTTTTTAAGATTACCTACTATAACTGGGGTTAATTCTTTTAATTCACTAGCTTTTATTTCATATTTTTCTTTTTTTGCCATTTTATTACCTCATTATCTATAGAAATTATATCAAAAAAAAAAAGATAATTCAATTTATCTCTTCTATTTCTTGTAATTTTTCTTTTGTCCATATTTCTAATTGTTCTTTTAAAGGTTCAAAGCCATTTTTAGATTCTTTTATTTTACTCGTTTGTTTAGTACTTTTGTAATCTATATTTTTAATAGATAATTTTATTTGCAAATTATTTTCATCAATTTCCAATATTTTTGCATTAATAATATCTCCCATTTGAACATAATCATTTATATTTTTAACAAATCCATCACTAATTTCAGAAATATGAATTAATCCACTATAAAATGCATCAATACTTAAAAAAACACCATATTGTTCAATACCAGATACTTGTCCTTTAATAATTGCTCCTATTTTATATTTACTCATTAATACACCTCAAATATATTTTATCATATTATTGATTAATATATTAAATTTTTTAAAAATGTTTAGTATTCATTATTCTATCTATTCCTATTTCTTGCAAACTATCCATATTATTATTCACTATTCTTTTTAAATCATAACGCTCTATTACTGGAATTAATAAATCTCTAGTGCCTCTTATATTTGTTATATATTGTAAATCACCTTCAAATAGCATTTTTTGCATACACTCATTTATTTGATCTTCGGTATAATGCATTTTTTCATTATGTGCACTTCTATAACAAGTATCATAATAAGCTTTTTTTATTAGCCCAACCACATATAGTTCAGTATTCATTTCAAAATCTATATCTTTATTATTACCTTTAAATAAAGTCCTTTTTTTAAAATATTTTAATGCATTTAATTCCATATTATTACAAAAATCATCTATCTCTTGGGAAGATAAATAACCAAATATTTTGTTAAATGTATTATAATCTACCACTTGATTCCTATATTTATAGGTAGAAAAATTATTTATAAAGTTTTCTAAAATAAAGTTATTATTAGAAATATATCCCTCAAATAAAAGATTATTGCGTCCATATAATTCATTTAGTATTCTATCCATATTTCTAAAAAATCTAACTCCACTAATATAATTTTTATTTCTTTCAGGCTCATTACTTATCTTTGTAGATAAATAATCAGTTAAACCTTCATTTAATAAATTACTAAAATTATTATCAAGAACTCTTAAATCAATACCATTTTTTAATCTTTTCCCATCAATAGAAAAGCTACTAGAAAGATTATGTAAAGTTTCATGTATTACAGTATGAGGAGTAGATAATGGCCCAATATAGCTTATATTATTTCTGTTGAATCCTTCAAGTAAATCCATATTAGTACTACCGAATTCTCTTATGAACAAATCATTATCATTTATTTCAGTTACATTTTGTAATTGAGTTCTTATTGCATTATCAGTATAATAGTTTCTTAAAAATGAATTGCTTATTAAATTATAAGCATCAGCTATTTTAGTCATAATATCACCTTACTAATTATACCACAATAATATTTACTATATAATAAATATTAGATATAATATTATTGGTGATTAAAATGAATAAAAAAATAGAAAATTTAATTAATGATTTAAGGCCATATTTAAATAGTGATGGTGGAGATATAGATTTTATCAAATATGAAAATAACTATGTTTACATAAAATTAACTGGAGCATGCGGCGAATGTGAATTTCAAGATGACACTATTCAAAATGGAATATATGAATATTTAAAAAATGAAATACCGGAAATTGAGGGAGTTATTAATGTCTCTTTATAATCCAATCCACTAATGGTATTGGATTTTTTTTATTTATATAATAATATATATCACATAAAAAGTCTTCGTATTCTTCAGAAAGATCTATAATATTTAATAATTCTTCTTCAGAGGTATTTCCTAAAATTACTTTCTCATAAACATCAAAATAATATGAAGGATATAATAATCTAGAAAATAATATTCTTGATTCAAAAGAAGATACATTTCTTATATTATATAAATTATCTAAATAAGATATATTAAAAGTTTTATTAAAAAAAGATGATTTTATATACTCAGCAACATCTCTCATTTCATAATCCACTAATAAATCTACTGGATTATAATAATCTTTTATAATTACTGGAGATGTTAATCTCCTGTGACAAATGGTAATTTTAGAATCTTTATTATTATTATTATAAGCATCATTAAAATAGCTAATAGCATTTTCTGCTAAACCAACATAATAATTAAAACTATTTATTATTATTTTTTTTGAATAAGCTAATTCTTTTACTTGATATTCTAAATAATCTATTTTTTTACTCCATAAGAAAGACCATTTATTAATATCTTTATTAAAAGTAATTCTACTATTTATTACTAACATCTCTTTAAAAGATAATTCTCTAAATTCATATTCATTAGTTTTTAATAAAATGTAATATTTGTTTTCATATTTAGTTAAATATTCCCCATTAATATTTTTTATAATGGTATGACTATGATAATTATTATTGTGTAAATATTCATTTAAAGAAAAAATATCTTTAATATCATCTTTGTTTCTTTCAAATAAAATAAAATAATAATATTCATAATCAATTATAAAACTAATTTCTTTTTCATTAGAAATAATTTCATTAGGATAAAGATTATAAAAATAATTAATAGTATTATGCAAACGCTATCACCCATAAAATTTATGAAAAAAAAACTAAGTTTATTACTTAGTTATTATATTTTTAAATTTTTATCTTCTACTTTTTGAAGTTCAGCTTCATAATAATCAATACTTGCTCTAAACACAGAGATTGTTTCTTTTATTCCTGCAATGATTTGTTCAGTTGTTAAACCTTCTCCAGTAACATTAGGTACTGATGGTTCAACTGGTGTATCACTTAAATTTGGAATAACCGGAGCCACTGGTTCGTTTACCTCAGTGTTAATTGCTGGTTCAATTGGTATATCAATTGTGTTTGCTACAACAGGTCCAATAGGATTACTAACTTCGTTTGGTACAGTAGGAACAACTGGTACTTCTGGTGCAACTGGAGCTACAAACGGATTTGACATTACAGGAACTGCTGGAGTATCAATTGTATTTGGAATCTCTGGAGCTACTGGTTCATTTGGAACAACTGGAGTTGCTGGTACATTTGGTTCAGCTGGCGCTGCAAACGGATTAAATTCTCGAGCTGTTTCTGGTACTATTGGAGCTACAGGTGTTACTGTATTATTATTAAATGGATTAAATGTTGGTTCTTCTATCGGTGCACTAACAATATTTGGTATATTAGAAACTTTTTTCCCAGTACTCATATAATAATTTTTAATTGTATTTATTGATTCATCTGATAATGCAAATTTTTTAGGTTCTCCCACCATATTATAATCCTTTATTAAATCTATTGGTTCAAATGCATTAACTCCATTACCGGTTCCACAATTTTTTATTATTTCACTTATTATAGGGGCAACATCAGGATTAATTCCTTGTAATTCGCCATTTAATATTTCATTTGCACTTACTCCTTTGTAGACTAAGCCTTGATGAGGTATTTCCGTTCCATCTAAATAAATCATATAACTCCTTGCTGAAGTGTTAAATGCCATTAGTGGTTCAACGTTAAGTATTCTCCCATCATTTGTTTTAATATTTATCATTTCCATTAAATATCCCTCACTATTCTAAATAATTATATCATACTAATTATTTTTATACTACTTTTTTCTTTCTAATACAAAA
>CAYNLX010000009.1:0-4759 GCA_964398265.1 uncultured Muribaculaceae bacterium
TTTGGAGCAACATATTGTGTATTATCACCTGAACATGTATTAGTGGATAAAATTACTACTGAAGAAAAAAGTGAAGAAGTAAATAAGTATAAAGAAATATGTGCTAGAAAAAGTGATCTTGAAAGAACAGAATTAAATAAAGAAAAAAGTGGAGTATTTACTGGGGCATACGCTATAAATCCAGTTAATAATAAAAAGATTCCTATTTGGATAAGTGATTATGTTTTAGCTAGTTATGGTACAGGTGCAATTATGGCTGTACCAGCTCATGACGAAAGAGATTACGAATTTGCAAAAAAATTTAATATAGAAATTATTGAGGTTTTAAAAGGTGGAGATATTTCTAATCAAGCGTTTACTGAAGATGGAATACATATTAATTCTGAATTTTTAAATGGATTAGGAAAAGAAGAATCTATATCTAAAATGATATCTTGGTTAGAAGAACATAAATGTGGAAAACAAAAGATTAATTATAAAATGAGAGAGTGGATTTTCGCTAGACAAAGATATTGGGGAGAACCAATTCCTATAGTAGAATTAGAAAATGGAGACTTAATTGCTATTGACGAAAAAGATTTACCATTAATATTACCTGAATTAAAAGAATATGCTCCAGATAAAAATGGAAATTCTCCTTTAGATAAAGCAAAAGAATGGATTAATGTAACAATAGATGGAAAAAAAGGTAAAAGAGAAACGTCTACTATGCCTGGTAGTGCGGGATCTAGTTGGTATTATTTTAGATATATTGATCCTTTTAATGACAAATGTATTGCAGATAAAGAATTATTAAAACATTGGATGCCTGTTGATTTATATGTTGGAGGGCCTGAACATGCAGTAGGACATCTATTGTTTTCAAGAATGTGGTGTAATTATTTATATGATAAAGGGATATCTCCTGTTAAAGAACCTTATAAAAAATTATTTCATCAAGGAATGATTTTAGGCTCAAATGGTATTAAAATGGGTAAAAGATATCCAGAATATAGTGTTAATCCATCAGATATGGTAGAAAAATATGGTTCAGATGCTTTAAGATTATATTTAATGTTTATGGGACCATTGGAAGCTGATAAGCCATGGAACAATAATGGTATTGAGGGAGCAAGAAGATTTATTGACAGAGTATGGAGATTATTTGAAGATAATAAAATAGTAGATAAAGATATATTAAATTTAGAAAAAGTATATAATGAAACTATTAAAAAAGTTACGAAAGACTATGAGAGTTTAAGTATAAATACTGCAATAAGTCAAATGATGATATTTATTAACTCAGTTTATAAAGAAGGGGAATTTCCTAAAAAATATGCTGAAGGATTTATTAAAATATTTAGTCCATTATGTCCTTTTATATCAGAAGAAATGTGGAGTTATTTAGGATATTCAAATAGCGTTGCACTTGAATCGTGGCCGATATATGATGAATCTAAAATAGTAGATGATAAAATTACTATTGCAGTAAGTATAAATGGTAAATTAAGAACTACACTATTAGTTGATTCAGATATAAAAGAAGAAGAATTAAAAAAGATGGTATTTAATGATGATGTTATAGAAAAAAATATTCAAGGGAAAGAAATTATTAAGACAATAGTAGTTCCTAAAAAAATAGTAAATATTGTTGTAAAAGGATAGTAATATCCTTTTTATTTTACATTTGTATATTAATCTAAATAAAAAAATGGTATAATTTTTATTAGGTGAATTATGAAAAAAATTATAATTATTATTATATTAATTATTTCAATTACGGGATGTACAAAAAAAGTTAGTAGTCAAGAACTCTTATATAATAAATATGTTAAAGAATTAAATGATGTTGAAGAATATACTATAGATTTAGATTTTGATATTAATATAACAATAGATAAAATTAACGAAAAAGAATTAATTTATAGAGTTTATATTGATAATCCAAAGACTGATATGAATCAAATTGAAGCGATAGTAATTCACGATAAAAAAACTGAAGATGTGTTTCCTTCCAGTGGAATATTTGAGAATAAATTAAGTTTAAAAGTAAATAGAGAAGAGAATGATACTAAAGGTATTATTTTAGGAGGATATATAGATTTTGATAAATCAATTGAAGAATTTAATGGAACTTTTAAAGTATTAATTAAATATAAAAGTGATAAGAATATGAAAGCGTACTATATGCAACAATTTATGACAAAATAAAATGGTATATTCTTTCTGGTGATAAAAATGAAAGTAAAAATATTTGATGAAAGTCATGAGAAAGATCTAGAAAAATCTATAAATCAGTTTTTAAATAATGGAGACAAAGATGTAATTGATATAAAATATCAAGTAAGTATTTCTTTATTTGGAGAAGAACAAATATATTGCTTTAGTGCAATGATTATATATAATGATATGGAGTGAGAATATGAAAAAAAGTTCTTTTGTAGAAGGAACAGCTATAGCAACAATAGCCATAATATTAGTTAAACTAGCGGGAGTATTATATGTTATTCCTTTTTATGCCACCATTGGAGAACAAGGAAGTGCATTATACGGATATGCATATAACATATATCAAATATTCTTAAATATTTCATCAGCTGGTATTCCACTTGCTATGAGTAAATTAATAAATGAATATGATAGTTTAGGAATGAAGGATGCTAAGGTTAGAGCTTTTAGCCAAGGAAAGAAAATAATATCATTATTAGCTGCTTTTGCATTTGCAATATTATTTTTGTTTGCTAAAGAAATAGCGATCTTAATAGTTGGATCATTAAAAAGTGGAAATACAATTGAAGATGTAGCATATGTAATAAGGTGTATTTCTTTTGCAATATTAGTTATTCCTTATTTAAGTATTACTAAAGGATTTCTACAAGGACATAAGATTATAGCTCCATCATCTATTAGTCAGATAATTGAGCAAATGGTAAGAATATTTATTATTCTTTTGGGAAGTTATTTAGCTATTAAAGTGTTTGATTTAGGTGTTACCAAGGCTGTAGGAATTGCCGTTTCAGGTGCATTTGTTGGAGGACTAGTAGCATATATATATTTATTATTTAAAATTAATAAAAACAAAAAACAATTGAATCTAATAGGAGAAAATAAAAAAGATAATATTAGTAATCAAGATATTAGAAAAAAAATAATTTATTATGCTGTTCCATTTGTTATTAATAATATTATAACTAGTATATATAATTTTACAAATATGGTAATTAATTTAAGAGTATTAACATTTTTAGGATATGATGGACATACAGCAGAATTAATAACAAGTATTTTATCTACTTGGAGTGTAAAATTAAATATGATAGTAGGAGCTTTTGCAACTGGTATGGCGATAAGTTTAATTCCTAATATTGTTTCTTCTTTTGTAAAGAAAGATTATAAGGAAGTAAATAATAAATTTAATAAAGCGATTCAGATAATATTAATAATTTCTATTCCAGCAACAATTGGATTATCTTTATTATCAATACCAATATGGACTATGTTTTATGGTGCTAGTGAATATGGACCTTTACTATTTAAATTTAATATATTTACTGTTTTGGTAAACAATCTATTCTTAGTTACCAATGTATCATTACAAAGTATGAATAAATTTAAAGTATTCTACAAATGTACTGCAATTGGATTTATAATTAATTTAATTTTAATAGTTCCATGTATTCTTCTATTAAATCTATTTGGATGTGCATATTATGGATCTATAATTGCCACTATTGTGGGATATAGTATATCTTTATTTATTGCTTTAAGAAGTTTATCAAAAGAAGATTGTATAAATTATAAAAGTACATTAATAATGTTAAAAAAAATAATATTACCAACTCTTTTAATGATAATTATAGTATTAATATTTAAATTCTTTTTGCCGTTTGAAAATTTAACAAGAATAAAATCGCTTTTATATATAATAATATGCGCATTATGTGGAGGTGGATCATTTATACTTATTACATATAAGAATGGAATATTGGTAAGCGTTTTTGGGAAAGATTTTATTAATAAAATATTAAAAAAACTTACACTAGGTAAGTTAAACATTAAATAATTAAATCATATACATATTTGAATTTGATATTGTTTCATCAGTAATGTCTCCAGTATAATTATTTGCAGAATTTTCTAATTTAGATATTCTAGTTTCTAATCTATTAATTTGTCTTTCAATTTTAGAAAATCTAGATTCAATATCTGTATTAATATTATTGTTTATTGGAGCAGGACCCGCGTAAAAGTTTTGACTAGCTGATGAAGCTTGGTATGGAGAAGGCATCATCATATTAGGATTTACTTGGTTTGGATAATATCCAACTTGAGACATAGAAGATTCTCCAAAGAATGTATTACGATCTTTTTTCATAAAAACAACTCCTTATCAATTTATTATATGTATTATAGAAAGAAATGTTAAATAAGTATGAGAATAAGAAATATAAAAAATTCAAATGAAATAATTAATGATTGTTCTTTTATTATTAATAATCCAAAGGAATATAAATCTAATTATAATGAATTATTTAATAATAATAATGAAATACATTTAGAAATAGGAATGGGTAAAGGCGCATTTCTTTTACAAATGGCTTTAAATAATCCAAATATAAATTATATTGGAATAGAAAAATATGATTCAATTGTTGCCAGAGCAATTCAAAAAATAGAATCATATAAATTAAATAACTTAATGATTATTAAAAATGACGCTATAAATATAGATGAATTCTTTGATCATCAAATAAGTAAATTATATTTAAATTTTTCTGAT
>CAYNLX010000009.1:4769-19128 GCA_964398265.1 uncultured Muribaculaceae bacterium
CAAAGAAAAGACATTCAATGAGAAGATTAACTAGTGAATTTTTTCTAAAAAAATATGACAATATTTTTTTGAAAGATAAAATAATTGAAATGAAAACTGATAATGATATTTTATTTGAAAGTAGTGTATTATCTTTATGTAATTATGGATACATAATAACGGAGTTTTCATTAAATATAAATAAGTTAGATAAAATAAACTATAAAACTGAATATGAAGAAAAATTTAATTCAAAAGGAATTAATATTAAATATTTAAAATCAGTAAAAAAATAAATATATCATAATAAATAATTTTTTGGTATAATAAATATTGTAAAGAGTGGTGACATATGAAAAAGATAATACTCTTTTTCTTAATAATAATATTTTTGTCAGGATGTACAACTGTAGAAAATTTAAGTTACGATGAAATAATAAATAACATTCTGGAAAAAGATATTAATTTGGAGAATCAATATAGGAATGGATATAAGTATTATGCTCCAAGAGGAGTTAATGTATTAAATAAAACAGACTATAATGAAAAACTAAAAGATCAAAGAAATACATATTACTTATATATTGATTTAATTAGTTATTATAATAATAAACAAGTTGATTTTAAAAACCAAGAAAATGTTTTTTATAATAAAGAAATAAATCACGATGATAAATATGGTTATATTAATATATCTTTAACAAATGATAAATATCTTATTGAAATGATGTATAATTATGCTAAAATAGAAGTAATAGTAGATGAGAAAGATTTAAACATTACTATTCATAAAGCGATTACTATTTTATCTTCAATTAAATATAATAAGACATTAATTGAGGAATTAGTTAAAAGTGATCAATTTGTTTTTACAGAAAAAGAAATTAATATTTTTGCAACAAAAGAAAATAATGAATCAAATATGTTAAAATATGAAGAAGAATATGGTAAATATAAAGAAGATGAATTACCAGATTTAGATATTATAGAATAGGGATGGAGATTAATATGAAATTATTTGATAAAATTAAGAATGTATTATTTGAAGAAGAGGAAGTAGAACTTCCAATAATAACAAAAGAAAAAAAAGAAAAAAAATCAAAAAGAGATGAAGAAGTTGAAGAATTTAAACAACAAATTTTTGAAAAAGAAGAAACAAGCGAAATAAAACTTCCTGATATAAAAGATAAAGATGATGATATAGAGATAATAGAAAAAGATATTTATAAATCAGAACCTACTTTTAATTTTCCATTAACATTTGATGAAGAAGTTGAAGAGCCTAGATATAGAACAGAAAAAAATATATTTGAATCAAAAAAAGAGCAAAATAATGATTATAGAAAATATAATAAGCCAGAAGAAAGAAAAGAAGATAAAGCCTTTACTCCTTCTCCTGTAATATCTCCTGTATATGGGGTCTTAGATCATAATTATAAAAAAGAAGATATTGTTGATAAAAAAGATATAAAAGATGATGATTATGAAAAAATTAGAAAAAAAGCTTTTGGAGAAACAATTGAACAAAAAGAAAAAAAAGAATTAGAAGATATTAAAACTAAAACAATAGATGAATTATTAGAACAAACTACTGATATAGATTTAGATGAAGAAATAGTAATAAAAAATGATGTTACTCCTCAAAAAGCAATAGAAACTATTAAAGCATTGAATGAAATACAGGAAGAAATAGATGACATAAAAGAAAAACATGAGGAATATAAAGAAATTGAAGAAATTAAAAAAGAAAAAGATTTAGATGATACTGTTGAGAGTGATTTATTTGAATTAATTGATTCAATGTATGAGAATAATAAGGAGAGTGAAGATTAATGGAATTTATGCAAATATTTTTACCAATCTGCATATATTTATTATTAATAGTTATATTAATAGTAGGTATTATATTAGGAATTAAGACAATTAGAACTATGGATAAGGTTGAAAAGGTAGTAGATGATGTTAATGATAAAGTACAATCATTAAATGGATTCTTTAAAGTAATAGATTTTACTACAGATAAAATAGTATTATTAACAGATGGTATAGTTGATAAATTATCTTCTATAGTAGGAAAATTATTTTCTAAAAAAAAGACAAATAATAAAAAAGAAAAAGGAGACGAGTAATATGTCAAAAAAAGGAACTGGAAAATTTGTAGTTGGAGCTCTTATTGGAGCAGGATTAGGAATTTTATTAGCGCCAGAAAAAGGAGAAGTAACTAGAAAACAATTAAAAAAGAAAATGGATGATTTAATCAATAAAGCTAAAAATATAGATTATAATGATGTTAAGGATTCCATAGAAAAAAAGATTAAGGAATTACAAAAAGAAGTTGAAGATCTTGATAAAGAAAAAGTACTAAAAATAGCTAAACAAAAGGGTCAAGATATTATTAAAAAAGCTGATGAACTAGTAAAATTAGCTTTAGAAAAAGGAACACCAGTAGTACAAAAAGCAGCTGAAGATGTTAGATTAAAAACTATAGATGTTTTAGAAGCTACAATTGATAAATTAGAAAAATCTGATACAAAAACTAAAAAATAAATAAATTGACATTAGTTTAATATAATGTTATATTTTATTCATTAGTGAAGAAGGAATTTACAACTCTGGAGCTAAGTCGTTATTCGCGTTAAGAATTAAAGTGTATGAAATCATTCATAAAATAAGGTGGTACCGCGTTAAAACGTCCTTATGTTTATGAATGTTTTTTTTATAAGGAGGAAGTATGAAAGAAAATTTTGATTTATTAAAAGAAAGAGGATATATTTATCAAGCTACGAATGAAGATTCAATAAAAAAATTAATTAATGGTAAACCAATTACTTTTTATTTTGGAATTGATCCAACTGCTGATAGTTTACATATTGGTCATTTTTTTGCACTTACTATGGTTAGAAGACTTCAATCAATGGGTCATAAACCTATCATTGTAGTAGGGGGAGCAACAGCATTAATTGGTGATCCAACTGGAAAAAAAGACATGAGGAAATTGCTTACAAAAGAACAAGTGGATCATAATAAAAAAGAGGTAATGGATTTAGTAAAAAAATTTGTTTCTCTTGAAGGAGATAATGCTGCAATAATACTTGACAATTCTGAATGGATTAACCAAGAGTCATATATTGATTTTATGAGAAAGATTGGTATTCATTTTAATGTTAATAAAATGTTAGCAACTGATTGTTATAAGAATCGTTTAACAGAAGGCGGGTTAACTTTCCTAGAAATGGGTTATATGTTAATGCAAGCTTATGACTTTGTTTATTTAAAAGAAAAATATAATTGTGTATTAGAAGTAGGCGGTTCTGATCAATGGGCTAATATGGTAGCAGGAGTAGAATTACAAAGAAAAATTAATTTTGCCGAAGGTAAAGAAGATATTGATTTACAGGCATTAACATGCCCATTATTAATAAAAGCTGATGGAGAAAAAATGGGGAAAACAGCAAGTGGTACTTTATGGGTATCAAGATCTAAAACAACTGTGTTTGATTTTTACCAGATGTTTATTAATTCTTATGATGAAGATGTTGAAAGATTATTATCATTTTTTAGCAATTATGATATTTTAGAAATACAAAAGATGTGTAAGAATGATATTAGAGAAGCAAAAAAGACTATGGCTTTCGAGGCTACTAAATTGGTTCATGGAGAAGAAGAAGCTACAAAAGTAAAAGAAACAAGTGAAAAAGTATTTAGTGGTATGTCTTCAGAAAATATGCCAACTTTTAAAACGGATTCTTTAATTAAAGGTATCAACATTGTGGAATTATTAGTGCTATCGGGTTTAAGCTCTTCAAAAAGTGAAGCTAGAAGATTAGTTGAACAAGGAGGGGTTTCAATAAATGGAGAAAAAGTTAATTTAGATAGAATTATAACTTCTAATGATAAAAAGAATGGAGATATAATTTTAGGAAAAGGTAAAAAGACATTTATTAAAATAGATTAAAAAAAGATATATTTCTAAATAATTTCAGAAATATATCTTTTTAATTGTTTTGCATCTTTGCCAAAAATTATTTTTAATTGATTATCTATTTCAACAACACCTTTTGCTCCAAGCTTTTGTATTCCATCTTTATCAACTCTTGAAACATCTTTTAAAATAACTTTAAATCTTGATAAATTGCATTCTGCATTTATTATATTGTCTTTTCCACCTAGTAATTGAATTAATTTATTGGTTTCGACTTTAAAATCTTTTCTTGTCATTTTAGTTACTATCAAACAAATAATTAGTAATACAGCAAAAATTATAAAATATTGTATATACATAATATCACCATATTCATTATACTATAAAAAATAAATAAAGTAAATTGAATATAAAATATCACTTATTCTATATTTTTATCATAAATTATTAGTGAGAATACATGAAAGGGTGAATATATATGTGTAACAAAGAAACGGGAAATTGTGTATCAGAAATCTTAAATGTAATATTAATATTACAACAAAATGCATGCCCAGAAAATTGTTTAGACACTTGTGATAGACCGTTATTAGGTGGAGGGCCAAATTGTTTAATATGTAATACTAGACCTGTAATGTTATATACTTGTTGTGGCAATGGAACTCCTTGGACTATGCCAATAACAAAAGAAAATGTAACTTGTGGTACTGAAGGAGTTACTTGCTCAAGCGTATTCAGAGTTGAAAAAATAGATGGAAACTGTGCAACATTTAGAGTTTTAACTGAAAACTCTGATGTAACCAGTGTAACTCCATACGTTTCAACAAATTGTTTCTTTACTATGGATTTAAGCTGTGCTTGTGTAATTAGATGCCTTGATGATACTTATGTAGATTGTGTATAATTAAACAATTATCTCCCTAATGGGAGATTTTTTTTATAAAAAAAAGGAACTAGTCCTTTATTTTAATATCTTTAATATCTTTAATATTAATTAATTCATTATCTTTAGTAATTAATGAATTAGATGTTCTTCCAATAATAGTTTTTTCACTAATTCCATTATCGTCCTCAATAATAACTATACTTTTATATACATAGTTAGGGGAATTAAATATTCTCTTTATTTTTGTATCTACAGTTAAATTATTTTTTTCAAATATCTTATTGTTATTATGCACAATTATAGTTTCTTGAGAATTATTTATTTTTTTATTTAAGGGATTAGCAAAAACACCTGGTAGTTTTTTGTCCATAGTTTCACCTCATTATATTTTATGTAATTATTATTATTAGTTGTATAATAATTAAAAATTAATTAAAACTAATAATATGAAGAAATTAATTGTTATTATAATTATTGTTTTACTAACTATAACTAGTTTGTTTTTACTTGGATATTCTACTAATATTTCTAGTAAATATAGTGTACTATTAAATAAACAAATCGTTTGGAATATTATAGGAATATTTTTTTTATTTATAATTCTAATTATTAAAAAACAATATATTTTTAAATATTCTAAAATTATTTATGTTTTAAATCTAATATTATTAATAATACCATTATTATTTTCTGATAGTGTAAATGGAATAAAAGCATGGATTAATGTTGGCTTTTTTTCTTTTCAACCAAGTGAATTTATGAAAATATCTTTATCTTTGATATTAGCAAATTATTTATCAAAATCAAAACAAAAAGATATTATTAAAATTATTTATTCTTTTATTATAACTATAATACCTTCAATACTAGTTTTTTTAGAACCTGATACTGGTTCAATAATAATATATTTTGTAATATTTTTTATTATTCTTTTTATAAATAATATTAATATTAAATACTTTATTATAATATTATTTATAAGTTTAACATTTATTGGATTATTTATATATTTTTATAAAGTAAATATAAATTTAATAATTTCTTTATTTGGAACAAATATTTTTTATAGAATAGATAGATTAATTAATTTTGCTAATAAAAGTAATATGCAACTTAATAATGCATTAATATCTATTGGATCATCTAATTACTTTGGACATGGAATTAATAATAATATATTATATTTTCCTGAGGCTCCAACGGATTTTATATTTTCATTAATTATTTCTATTCTTGGATATATTTATGGAATATTTATCGTTATTATTATTGCTTTATTAGATATTGTTTTAATAAAAGTAATTAAAAAAGAAAAAAGTAATAAAATGAGATTATTACTTACTGGTTTATTTGGATCATTTGTATATCAACAAATACAAAATATTTTAATGAATTTAGGCTTGCTTCCAATAATAGGCATTACATTACCTTTCTTAAGCTATGGTGGAAGTTCATTATTTGTTTATTATGTTTTTATTGGATTATGTTTTAAATCTATGATAAAAAACAATTATCTATAATATGGATAATAATAAGAATATGTTGTGTTTGAATATGGCATATATGGATTGTATGGAGTATAGTTAGCAGGATAAGCATTTACAATTGGTCTAGGTCTTGTTAACCCAATAGCAGCACCTCCTGCAACAGCTCCAACTAAGAATGGAAATACTAAACCAATTCTATCTTGTGAAGTATTATTATAATTTGGAAAGTAATACATATATATTCTCCTTTCTTAATATATTATGATTATTATTATTTAGTTTGTAGTATATAAAATATTAAATATATATGATATAATATTAGCGGTGATTTAAATGATTGAAGTAAAGAATTTTTCTAAGAGTTATACTAAAGAAAAAAAAGCAGTAAATAATATTTCTTTTAAAGTAGAAGATGGAGATATTTTTGCATTTGTAGGCCCTAATGGGGCAGGTAAAACAACTACTATTAAATCAATTGTAGGAATAAATGAATTTGATAAAGGAAATATTTTAATTAATGGAATTGATTTAATAAAAGAGCCTATTGAATGTAAAAAAATGATGGCTTATATTCCAGATAATCCAGATCTTTATGAACATTTAACCGGAATAGAATACTTAAATTTTATTTCAGATATTTTTCAAGTTGAAGAAGAAATAAGAAATAATAGAATAAAAGAATTATCAAAAGAATTAGAAATAGATAAACAATTGGGAGATCCTATATCAAGCTATTCTCATGGAATGAAACAAAAAATTGCAATCATTTCAGCTTTAATTCATGATCCTAAAGTATTAATACTTGATGAACCTTTTGTAGGATTAGATCCAAAGGCAACACATTCTTTAAAAGAAATAATGAAAAAAATGTGTACGAATGGATGCTCTATATTTTTTTCTACTCATATTTTAGAAGTTGCAGAAAAATTATGTAATAAAATAGCAATAATAAAAAATGGAGAAATAGTAGTATGTGGAGAAATGAAAAAAATTATTAAAGATAAATCATTAGAAGATATCTTTATGGAGCTTGAAGATAATGAATGATTTTATTAGATTATCAAAAATTAATTTAAAAAGCTTTTTTACTACAAATAAAAAATTTTATGATCAAAAAACAAACAAGAAAAAAAACTGGAAAATATTATTAATAATATATATTTTTCTTGCATTGGGAACATATATTTATATATTTGCTAATACTTCAATGAAGGGATATTTAGCACTTAATATTCCTTACATTTTATTAGCACAATTTATGGCAATTAGTAGT
The DNA here is from genome assembly GCA_964398265.1 of uncultured Muribaculaceae bacterium. GTDB lineage: Bacteria > Bacillota_I > Bacilli_A > RF39 > UBA660 > CAYNLX01. Next base: position 12,317 of record CAYNLX010000009.1, read on the forward strand.
ATTACTTTATTTACTACAAATATATATAAAATAAATGGTACATTATTTGGGTACAAAGATTATGATTTACTAATGAGTTTACCAATTAATAAAAAAGCAATAATATTAAGCAAAATATTTTTGTTATATGTAAGTAATCTTATTTATTTATTAATATTTATGATACCTTCATTTATTGTTTATATTAAATATGTTAACCCTGATATTATATTTTATATTCTATTTTGGATATCATTGTTTTTTATACCATTAATACCAATTATAATCTCTACAATAGTGGGAACATTAATTACATTTATATCTTCTAAATTTAAAAAGAATAATTTAGTAAATCTTGTTTTAACAATAGGATTCATTGTATTAATAATGTACTTTTCACAATCTATTGAAACAAAAGGTGCTTTAGATTTAGCTAATATAGGAAATAGTATGGTTAATATATTTAACAAAATATATCCTTTGACTAGAACATATGTAAATATAATAAAAGAAAATAGCATCATATCTTTATTAATATTTATTTCTATTCCAATTTCCTTATTTATATTATTTGTTTACGGAATAGAAAAGTATTATAAGAATATAAATTCTAATATTTTAAAACAATATACAAATAATAAATTTACATTAAAAACCTATAAAGCTAAAAGTCAAATAAAAGCTTTATATAAAAAAGAAATAAAAAGATTCTTTTCAAGCGTTAATTATATTATTAATTGTTCATTGGGGTCAATATTTATGATATTTATGTGTGTGGCAATTCCAATAATAGGTATAGATAAAGCAACAGAAGTATTAAATGTTCCAGAGCTAGAAACAATGCTTGGAAATTTAACACCAATTCTCCTAGCTTTGTTTTGTTCTTTGAATTGTACTACATATGCATCAATTTCTTTAGAAGGAAAAAGCTTTTCTATACTAAAAAGTTTACCAGTTAATCCTATGACTATATTTATTAGTAAAATATTAGTTAATTTAACTATATTGATTCCTGCAATTATAATATCTTCTATTGTTCTTACTATTTCTTTAAAACTATCTATTATTACTTTTGTATTTTGTTTAATAGTCCCAGTTTTATATGCATTCTTTATTTCAATAACTGGGTTAATCTATAATTTGTTATTCCCGAATTTTAATTGGACAAATGAGCTAAGAGTAATAAAACAAAGTATTCCATCATTTTTATCAATTGCTACTGGATTGTTATTTGCTATTATTCCTATTACAATTAATAACAAATTAAATTTATCATCTAATATATTTTTAATATTATTAAGTGGAATAATGATAATAATTTGTTTATTAGAGTACTATTATTTGAAATATTATGGAATAAAAAGATTTAATAAATTAAATTAACGACTTTTGTCGTTTTTTTTGTTATACTTTAAAAGGTGATATTATGAATTTATTAGCACAATTTATAGGAGTAATTGCTTTTCTATTTTTTGTATTTAGTATTCAACAAAAAGATAAAAAAAATATTTTAAAGTTTCAATTAATTGCAAACACTTGTTATGCAATTCAATATTTTTTATTAAATATATTAACTGCTGGATTAATGAATATAGTATCGTTAGTTAGATTAGGCTTATTTTATTATTACGATAAGAAAAAGAAGACTTGTCCAAAAGGAATTTTAATAGCATTAATTATATTATTAATTTTAATAGGAATTATATCTTATGATGGAATTATATCTTTAGTACCAATAATAATTACTATATTATATACATTATCAACATATCAAAATAATTTATTAATAATAAGATGGGTTTTTGTTGTATGTGGATTTATATGGTTTATATTTAATTATTCAGTAGGAGCATATACTGCTATAGTAGGAAACGTATTTGAAGTGGTATCAGGTTTAATTGCAATTCAAAGAATAGAAAAAAGACTTTTTAAAAAAAAGAAATAGTAGTATAATATTTATATATTTAAGGGAAGTGTAATAATGAATTATTTATTTACTAAGCCATGGAAAAAAACGCTGTTTTTTATTTTATTTACTGTTTCATTATTTTCTTTATTATTATCAATATTTTTTTGGAATAAAATAGGATATATTAATGTAATTAGATTTTTGATATTTTTTGTTATTTTTATTGTTTCAGCATTATCGTTATGTATATTTTGTTTAAAAAATGCATTAAAATATTTAAAGATAAACGAATCTATAAGAAAAGAAAGTATTGGAAAAGTATCAAATACTAATAAAAAAGAAAAAGTAATTAAAGAAGAATTGATAAATAAAGTAATCACAAATATAGAAAAACCAATGAATAACGAAAAAATAGATTATAATAAAAAAACTGTTATAGAATTAAAAGCTATTGCTAAACAAATGCATATTAAAGGATATTCAAAACTTAAAAAAGCAGAATTAATTAAAAAGATTAAAGCAAATGTAAAATAGAATGATGGATTACATTCTATTTTTTAATACATGATATAATTAATATGAAGTGAGTGAGATAATGAACATTTTTTTAGGCTATTTTTTAACATATTTATATTTATTTGGAATACTGGGATTAACTGGATTATTAAAAAAGATATTTAATATTAGTGATAATTCTTCAAGAAAAGTAGTTCATGTAATGGTTTCTTTTGCATGGGTAATAATGTTTTATTTTTTTAAATATTCTATACATAACATAATACCCCCGATAACATTTATAATAATTAATTATATCTCTTATAAAAATGATACATTTAAAATGATGGAAATACATAATAAAAAAGAAAAAAGTTTAGGAACTGTGTATTATGCAGTAAGTATTTTTCTTTTATCTTTATTAAGTGTCATAAACAATAAATTTATGATTCCTTATGGAATAGGAGTTTTTTGTATGGCATTTGGAGATGGATTTGCCGCAATAGTTGGAAGGTTTTTTGAGAAAAATAATATAAAATTAATTAATAATAAAACTTTGTTTGGATCCTTAACTTCCTTTATTTTATCATTGGTGGTAGTAGTAATTTTAAATGTTGTATTTAATGTTAATTATAGTATTTTTGCAATATTCATTATTTCTATATCTAGTTCTTTACTAGAATTAATTAGTCCAAAAGGAACTGATAATCTTACAGTACCAATTGTTACAGCATTTATTGCATATTTATTATTATAGGAGGAATTATGGAAATATTTATAAGTATATTATTATGTTTAATAGTATTTATATATTCATTGATTAAGAAAGCACTTACTTTTAAAGGAATAATAGCTTCTTTAATTGTGGCAATTATTGTAATTTATATTTCTGGATTAAAAGGTTTATTATTATTATTAATAACATTTGTTTTATTATCTTTAGCTGATAAAATAAGTAAAAAATATAGAAAAAAGAAAGATGAAATTACAAAGAAAAATGGCGCTAGAGATGAATTCCAAATTATAGCTAATTGTGGTATAGCATGTGCAATGTTAATAGTATATTATTTTACTAATAATGAAATATATTTAATTGCGTATGGTGTTAGTTTAGCTTCAAGCTTAGCAGATTCATTTGCATCTGATATTGGAGTTTTATCGAAAGGAAAAACTATAAATATAATTAGTTTAAAACAAGGCGATAAAGGATTATCTGGAAATGTTTCCGTATTAGGACTAATAGCATCATTATTTGGATCTTTAATAATTGGATTAAGTTTTATATTAATATTTAAATATAATATATTTATTTCATTATTTATAACAACATTAGGTTTTCTAGGAGCTTATTTTGATTCATTATTAGGATGCTTAATTCAAGTAAAATATAAATGTAGTAAATGTAATATTATTACTGAAAAGAATGAACATTGTAATACTTTGACTAATTATTATAGTGGTAATAGAATAATAGATAATGATGTAGTTAATTTTTTAAGTAATTTATTAGTTACTATAATAGCTTTATTAATTTTGAAATAATTTATTTTTTTTAATTGAAATCATAATATTAATATTATATATTTATTATGAAAGTAGGAGAATAAATGAAAAAGAAAAATATTTGTTTTGCACTAGTAATTTTAATGGTGTTTTGTTTTTCTGTAACTAAGGTATATGCTGAAGTAACTCAAGAACAAATGGATGAGGCAGAATCTAAATTAAATGCCAAATTGGATGAATTATTTCCAACTGGAGAAATAACAATAGATGTTGCAGATAGTTATTATATTGATGCATATAATGCATTAACAAGTGAGCAAAAAGCTGTAACTAGTTATTCTGATTATATTAAAGGTTCAATAAATGATTCGATACAATTATTTAATGATACATTTTTTAAAAATGATATTAAGTTAGATACTGGTCTTATTTATGAAAATAAAAAAATATATGCTGATGGATCACTTGCACTTGATTTTGACGGAGAAAATTATAGTGTTAGTGCTTCATATTCATATCAATTAGCAGCTGGTTGTGATGAACAAGGAAGTTGTGGAAGTTCTGGTGGAAGTGCATCAAAAAGTATTAACGTTAAATTAAATATTATAAAAGCCGATAAAGATGTAACGGCTTTACTAAAAACTTATAGAGATAAAATGACATCTTTAAAAACATTAAAATATGATGATTTAAGTTGGATAAACATGTTATTGGCTAATGATTTAAATGATTTGTTATCTTCACAATTTATTACAGGAAGTGCAGCTAAATACTTGTTTGGACCTATTACAAAATTAAATAGTGATGTTGATCTTATTTTTGATAATCGTTTAGGACAAATGAATTCAGTTGAAAACGATATTAATAATCCTAAATGGCTTAATGAAGACTTAATTGAAATAATGTTTAGTGGTGAATTTCCAGTTTTTTATAAAGGAACATTATATGAAAACTTTTCTGATACCAGATTCTACATTTATTATGCAAGTAGTATAAATATACCTAATACTACAAGTGCAGACAATTATATTAGTGTAGCAGAAAAAAGAATAAAAGATTATTTAAATAGTGATGAATATGAAATAAAAGTAACTCAAACTAACTATAACATTTTTGATAATATTATGGATGTAGTTGAACCAGAATTTTTAGAAGGCACAATTTCTAATATATATAACTTAAACATTAGACATGACGGAAAAAGCAGTAATTTTAAATTTGTTCTTAAAAAAGTTCCAGAAGAAAATATAAAAGTTCCTGAGATTAATTATCTTGAAGAAGAATATAAAATATTAATGAAAACTACAAGTAGTGATATTCCAAATAATTCAGTAATTAAAGTAAATAAAGTTGATGAAAATACAGATAGACAATCTAATATAGAATTAGTTTTAAATACTGACAAAGCAGTTGCTTATGAAATTACTCTACAAGGATCAAACGGATTAATTAAAGAAGTTAAAAATGGAGTAGTTACTATTAAAATACCTTTACCAGAAGGTTTTGATGAAAGCAATGCTAAAATATATTATGTAAGTGAAGATGGAAGTAAAAAAGAAGAATTTGATGTTACTTTTGAAACAATTAATGGAATAAGATATATAGTATTTAATACAAACCATTTTAGTACATATGTAGTTGCAGAAAAAGAAAGTGTAAAAGCAGAATTAACTTCAGTTGAAGAAAATCCTAAAACTTCTGATACAATATTTAATTCAGTTTTAATTGGAGTTATATCATTAGTAAGTTTAACTGGATGCATTATTTATAAAAAATATCAAACTAATAAAAAATAAATGAGATTTCATTTATTTTTTTTATGTCATACTAATAAAAATATGGTAGAATAATTATTGTGATGATTATGAGATATAGAGAATTAAGAAAAATAGATAACTTATTAATAATTGGCCATAGAAATCCAGATATGGATTCTATTATTTCATCAAGCTTATTAAAAAATATTTTTTTATCTAAGAAAATTAAATGTGATTATGCAATTTTTGAAACTGATATTATTCAAAAAAATACTAAAGTGATGTTAGATGATTGTATGGAATATAAACCATTTATGTTAAAAGAAAATGAAATAAAGAATTACAAGTATTTTATTGTAGATCATAATGATTTAATTCAATCGATAAAAGATCCTACTTTAGTAGTGGGGTGTATTGATCATCATTTTGATACTAATGATATTTATAAACCATTAATAATGAATTATACTTCTACATCATTATGTATTTATAAAATGTTTAAAAGCACTTATAAATTTAATGAAGAAGAAAAAAAACAAATATTCTTTGCTTCACTTAGTGATTCAAAATTCGGTTTAAGTTCTAGGTATCAAAAAAAAGATGCAAAACTAATTAACAAATTAGGATATAGTAATGATTATAAAGAATATTTTAAAAAGTATTTTATTCCGACAGATATTAGTTTAGAAGATTCTTTTTCAAAAAGTAGTTTAAAAAAATATGATTTTTATGGATATAAATTTCAAAGCACGATTATTGAAGCGCTAGATACTAAAAGAATTGATGAATATAAAGAATTTATTAATAATAAAAATGATAACTTTTTAGGTATTTGGTATGATTATAATGAGAATAAAACATATTGCTTTTTAAAATATAGAAATAAATTAATTGAATTTTCTTATAATTATAATGCATCTAGATCTAAAAAAATTATAAAAGATGTATTACTTTATATAAATAAAATTTAATTTTTTTATGCCGAAATAGCTCAATGGTAGAGCAACTGAATCGTAATCAGTAGGTTGTGGGTTCAACTCCTATTTTCGGCACCATTTGTTAATTACTTGTACTTATTGTGCAAGTTTTGTGGTATAATTGATTTAAGTTAGGAGGTAATAGAATAATGAAAAAGCAGTTGACACATATGATTATTGAATATACCAAAT